>CALLZJ010000049.1 GCA_937858435.1 uncultured bacterium | reverse complement strand
GGCCCACCCCGAGTTTGCCGTCCGGCTCGAAGCCTTGACCCGCCTGGAAGGGCTGGGAGCCGAGGCCCTACCGCTCTTGCATCAGGCCCTGCAGGATTCCAACCAGGACGTCGAGGTCCGGCGGCGGCTCTCCGAACTGGTCGCCCGGCTCGAGGCCAACGCAGCCCTGCAGCCGACACGGGTGACGCTGGATTGCCAGGACCTGCCGATCCGAGAAGTGGTGGCGGAGTTGGCTCGCCAGTCTGGCTACAAGATCGAACTCTGGCCGCAAGGCAACGCCAATGCCGGTGACGAGCGCGAGAAGCGCGTCCTCACCCTCCAGTTGAAGGACGTCACGTTCTGGGAGGCGCTGCATGAGCTGTGTGCTCTGGGCGGCCTCACCTTCCAAGAAGGCTGGTATGGCGGGGACAACCGCGCCATTCGCCTCGACTTCGGCGACGCGGTGCCCGCTTTCGTCCACCTCGAAGGACCCTGCCGGCTGGTGGCCCGGGGGATGAACTTCTACCGCTCGATGGACTTCACGAACCTGACCCGCGGCATGAACCAGCCCTGGGAGAAACAGGATCAACTCCTGCTCAATATGTCGATCACCGTCGAGCCGCGCCTGCCGCTCCTGGGTGTGGGCCAGCCCGTGGTCGCGCTGGCCGTCGACGAAAACCAGCAATCCATGCGGGCGCCCTTGAACAACGACCCGCGGACCCAGCGGTCGTACTACTACGGCAACCGTGGCTACATGCAGCACGTCCAGGTGCCCCTCAAGGCCACGAACGGCCAGCGGCTCGCGCAGCTCGAAGGCTCCTTGCCGGTCACGCTCCTGGCCCTGCAGCGCCCGAAGATCACGGTCGAGCGGCTCGGCAACGTCAAGAGCGAGACCTTCCGGGCCGGCACGACCACGCTCACCATCGAGGAAGTCACGCAGCGGGCTGGCGGGCAGACACAGGTGCGTATGCTCCTCGCCGAGGCCTCGCCGCGCGGCAACGTCGACTACCAGTGGATCAACACCGTGACGCAGCGGCTCGAGGTGTTGGACGAAAAAGGCAACAAGCTACCCAGCCACGGCAGCAACTGGTCGATCAACGGCAACGCCGTGAGTGGCACCTTCACGTTTGGCACCGCTCCCAACGGCGGCGGCCCGGCCACCAAGCTCATCTACTACGAGTGGGTGACCATGACGCACCAGGTGCCCTTCTCGTTTCGGGACCTGCCGCTTCCCTAGCCTTCCGAGTGGGCAAGAAGCCGGCGGATTCGTCGCCGCTGGCACCCGTGCCTTGCTAAGCTAGTCCGCACGTGGCTATCGCCCGGTCCGCTGCCGGGCCGGCATCTCCCTTCGGTCCCTCCTGCGGAGTCATCACCATGGCTGTCAATCCACCTCTGGGTCGCAAGCTGCGCATGGGTCTGGTGGGCGGCGGACAAGGCGCCTTCATCGGTCGGGTCCATGCCACGGCGGCCGTGCTCGACAATCGGGCCGAACTGGTGGCGGGCGCCCTCTCCTCCGATCCGGAGCGGGCGCGAGCTTCGGCTCCCTACTACGGCATCGCCCCTGAGCGGGCCTACGGTTCCTGGGGCGATCTGCTGGCTTCCGAGTCCCGGCTGCCTCCGGAGCAGCGGATCGATTTCGTCACGATTGCCACGCCCAACCATCTGCACTTTCCGATTGCCAAAGCTGCTGCCGAGGCCGGCTTCAACGTCATGTGCGATAAGCCCATGACGCTGACTCTCGCCGAGGCCGAGGATCTTGTTCGGATCATCCGTTCTTCAAGCGTGGTCTTTGCTCTGACCCACAACTACACGGGGCATCCGCTGGTCCGGCAGGCGCGGGACATGGTCTGGAGCGGTGAACTCGGCAAGATCCAGGCGGTAAGGGCTTCCTACATCCAGGGCTGGCTCCGCACTCGTCTGGAAGTCACGGGGCAGAAGCAAGCCGCCTGGCGGACCGATCCGCAGCAGTCCGGAGCCGCCGGCTGCTTCGGCGACATCGGCACCCATGCCTACAACCTTGCGCGCTTCATCACCGGGCTCGCCCCGGAGGCCGTTTCCGCTCACTTGCGAACGTTCGAGATGGGGCGGCAACTGGATGACTATGGCACGGCGGTGATGCGGCTCGCGGGGGGCTGTCTGGCCACCATCAGCGCTTCGCAAGTCTCGCATGGCCGCGAGAACGACCTGCGTATCGAAATTGACGGCACCCTGGCCGCGCTGGAGTGGCGCCAGGAGAACCCCAACGAACTGTGGGTCCGGCGGAATGGCGAGCCGCACCGGCTCTACACCCGCGACCCCAACGCGCCGTTCCTCTCCGACGTGACCAAGGCCTCATGCCGGATTCCTTCCGGTCATCCCGAAGGCTACTTGGAGGCATTTGCCAACATCTACACGGCCGCCTTCGACGACATGGCGCGTCGAGCCGTGGGTGAGAGCTGGAACGCCGACCGCACCCTCTACCCCAATGCCGGCGACGGTGTGGACGGGCTGCGGTTCATCGAGCGGTGTGTGGCCAGCTCTTCCCAGGGCGGGGCCTGGGTCGAGATGACCTAGTAGCCGCATGCCTCCCGCCTGGCTCCAAGCCCAGGCGGGTTCACGACCAGTTGAATGCTAGCTGAATTTGGTCGCGCCCGGCATGGCGACGGGCGGGGTGGCGATCGGGCCAAACTCGTACTTGGCGGGCGTCAGGTCCTCCTGACTGTTCCAGGCCTGATCCCAAGTGATGAGCTGGCCGGTGTAGGTCGCCATGCGGCCCAGGATGCCGATCTGGGTGGATTGCGTCATCCATTCACCATCGTTGATCGGCTCGCCGCGACGGATACTGGCCACCAGTTCGTTGTGTTCCTGCTGGTACATGTTGAGCGTGCGGAGCTTGCGCTGGTCGAAGCGCCAGTTTTCGGCACCACGGATCTCACTGGCGCCGCTCGAACCATTGATGAAACACTGTCCCTTGGTCCCCATGAGGACGTCGCTGACGTCGCGATGAGTGCCCGCTTGCTGACGGCAGAAGGCATAGCCCCGCACGCCCTCGGCGAACTCGTAGACGACGGCGTGATGGTCGAAGATGTGGCCGAAGGCCGGGTCGGTGCGCACCTGGCGGCCGCCCATGCCGACGGCCTGGAGGGGGTGCTGGTCCTTCATGGCCCAGGCGAGCTTGTCGAGGCTGTGGATATGCTGTTCGACGTTGTGGTCGCCAGAGAGCCAGGTGAAATAGAGCCAGTTGCGGCATTGCCATTCCATGTCGGACCAGGCGGGTTGCCGTGCCTTGTGCCAAAGCAGGCCCGTGTTGTAGGTGCACTGCATGGCGACGATGTCGCCGATGGCCCCGTCGTGGACGCGCCGCATGGCCTCGCGCACGGCGTCATGGTAACGCCAGCAGAAGCCGGAGACGAGGGCCAGTCGCTTCTGCTTGGCCTCGGCGGCGGCGGCCAGGACGCGCCGGGCCCCGGGGGCGTCAACGGCCATGGGCTTTTCGCAGAAGATGTGGACGCCGGCCTTGACCGCCGCTTCGAGATGGGCCGGGCGGAAGTGAGGCGGGGAGGCGAGGCAGACCAGATCGACGCCGGAGTTGAGAACGCCCTGGTAAGCGTCGAAGCCGACGAAGCAATTCTCGGGCTTCACCTGGAAGCGGTCGCCGATATCTCCCTTGAGGGTGGACTTGCTGGCTTCAAGCTGGTCGGCGAAGAGGTCGCCCATAGCGGTGAGGGTGATGCCGGGCCCGGCGGAGACGGCCTGGGTGGCGGCGCCGGTGCCCCGGCCGCCACAGCCGATGAGGCCAACCTTGAGCGTGTCGGTACCGCCGGTGTGGACGGCTGGCGTGTGGGCGGCGAGGACGGCGCCGGTCATCGAGGCGGCGCTGGCGGCGAGGAAGGTACGGCGGGAGGCTGGCATGTGGCGGGCTCCTGGGGTAGGAACGAGAGCGGGCTGGCCGGAGCCGATGGGAACGGCGTCCGGGAGTGAGCGTCATTGTACATCTTCTCGTGGGCCCGGGCGCCTTGGAAATGAGTGCGGCGGCTTCCGGGACAGGGGGTCAGTTTGGTTGGTTGACCAAACGGTCGGCCGGGGAGTCTCGTCTACTCCTGTAAGGGATGTGCCGCCCACGCCGAGGAGGGGGCCTCGGCACGACCCGCAGGAAAGGCAGAGGCGGCCACGCCCAGACCGGGTCAGGTCAAATGGGCGTTGCATGCCAAGGGCTTTTGTTTAAGATGGAGTGGGTTTTCGCTGGTCGCCGCCACCGCAACACCAGCCAATCGGAGACGCAAGCATGACGTCGGCCGTCGGATTCAAGGTGCCCTGTCCAAGCTGCAGCGCCCCAATCACCCTCAAGAGCATGGACTTCGTGGGCAAAAAAGTGGATTGCCCCAAGTGCAAGTACCGCTTCGTCGTGCCAGCGCCGGCGGACAGCAAGCCCAAGGACGAGGCCGGCAAGGGCAAGAAGAAGAAGTCAAACCGCGACAAGGTCAACGAGGAGATCGTGAAGGTCTCCAAAAAGCAGGCCTGCAGCAAGATGCCGCTGCTCATTGCGCGCACCGGAATCGTCGTCTTCTTGATCGACGCCGGCTAGTTCGGCTTCTTCTTCATGAGCGGCGACGACAAGCCCATCACTCCGGCTGGTGGTGGCGGCGGGGGCGGCCCGGTGGCCGGCGGCCCTGGCCCGGGAGGCCGCGGCATGCTCGGCGCGGGAGGCGGCGGCGACTCGGGCGCCTCCCCGTTCCTCGCTCGGTTCCAGGCGATCATGACACGGATCGCCAACGAGTCGACCAGGGATGAAGCGCTCAAGGACCTGGAGAAGCTGCTGCGTGATGCCCCGCAGGCCGAGCGCGATCAAGCGGCGGCAGCCATCGAGGGGGCGGCCCGCACCAATCCTGTTGTCTCCGAGTTTCTCGAGAAGCTCTCCGGCGACCGTTCGCAACCAGCCCTGGCCAGTCTGGCCACGGGTGTGCTCGAACGGCTGGGACGCTCCGGCTCGGCGGGCGGCTCCTCCGGGCCGCGCTCCGATCCCACGAACCTCATGCCGAACGAGACCACCACGCTGCTCAACCTGCACGTGGGTCGGCTGGTCCGGAGCGAGTTCCGCGATGCCATTTTCACCTTCGGTGCTTTCAAGTACGAAGACTTCGACCAGCGCATGGGCGTGAACCTGGGCACGGTCGAGCAAATCGTTATCGGCTGCAACCGCGACCACCGCAGCATCCTCGTGGCGGTCCGGACGCTGGCGCCTTACGACTGGGATGAGCTACGCGGCAAGCTCAAGATCGAAGAGAAGCCCGAAAAGACGGTCAAGGGCAAGACCTACCATCTTGGCCGCATCGACTTCATGGCGGAGTTCCTGCGGACCCGCATGCCGCCCATCGCGGGCCTGAAGGAGAAGGCTGCCTTCCATCGTCTCGACGACCATACGCTGGTTTACGGCGACGAAGAGACGATGAAGAAGTGGCTCGACAATCCACCAACGCTGAGCAAGCCGACGCCGCCAACCCCGGGCACGACGCCTGGCGCGGGGCCGATCGTTGACGGTAGCGGTGGCCAGCCCCCCCAGGGCGGCTCCTCGGCACCAGGAGAATTGCCATCCCAGGGCGGCGGCGTCAACGTGCCCCGGCGTGGCGG
>CALLZJ010000048.1 GCA_937858435.1 uncultured bacterium | reverse complement strand
CATGGTATGGGCGGCAGGGGCTGCTGATCAGAGGGTAGGCCGATGCTATGGCGCGCCGACGACTTGCGAGGGGCGCACGGATCGGCTACTGTCAGGGAGCCGCGAGCGCTGCGGACTCGGCGCGTGCCCATCCCGTCAAACCCTCAAGGACGCTTCCATGCCCGCGCCACTCACGTCGCAACCGCTCGACCTGACTGTGCCCGTCGATCTTGCGATTCTTCGGGAAGTCTTTGTCCGGGCAGACTACACCCATCAGCGCTGTACTCAAGCGGCGGTGATCCAGCGCGGCCCGGGCGTGCCGCAGCTTAACCACCAGCTTTCCGAACAGAACCTGGATGACAGCACACCCTTCGCCACGCTTTTCCGGCTGTTTCGGCTTGAGCAGCCTTTGCCGACCGCCCGCGTGGCCGCCGTCTTCGCTCCCCTATCTCTCGACAGCTTGGCAGCGCTGGGGCTCCTGCGGCAGCGTGACGCCGAGCACTTCGAAGCCTCCCTGTACATCTCGGAAAGCAACGGACTCTGGTCGCTGAGCGACTTGCCCTCCACCAAGTCCGATCCGCTGCATGTCCTCGGGCTGACGGCTACCGGTGAGAAAGTCGACGTACTTACGCCTAGACGCCCCTGCCGCCGCACCCTCGACGTTGGCACTGGCAACGGCTACCTGGCTTTACTCGCCTCCCGCCACTCCGAGCAGGTCGTGGCCACCGACATCAACTCCCGCGCCTTGGCCCTCGCCGAGTTCAACGCTCGGCTTAACGGCATCCGCAACGTCGACTTCCGCCACGGGAGTTGGTTCGAACCCGTGGCGGGTGAGCGATTCGACCTCATCTGCTGCAATCCCCCTTTCATCATCTCGCCTGGCATCAAGTCGATCTTCCGCGACGCGGGCTTCCCGGCGGACGGGCTGATGCAAATGCTGGCCGCCGAGTTTGCCCGCCACCTGAGCGACGGCGGCCTCGGGGTCTTCATCGGCAACTGGCTCGTCGAGGAAGACGACGTGGCTCGCCGGCCCCAGCGCTGGCTCGCCGATGCCAACGTCGATGCCCTCATTCTGCATGGCGCACCGAAGACGCCGCTGGAGTACGCTTGCCACTGGCTCGAACATGCCCACGGCGACTCGGGCACGGCTGCCTTTCGCCAGGAGCTGCAGGAGTGGCTGGCCTATTACCAAGAGCAGAAGGTCGAGGCCATCGTCAATGGCGGCTTCGTACTGCGGCGCCGGCCCGGTCCGGACACCTTCACCATGCTCTACGGTCAAGAGGCCGCGCGCGGCTCCTGTGGG
>CALLZJ010000047.1 GCA_937858435.1 uncultured bacterium | reverse complement strand
AAGCTCGACGTCTTCTCCAACGAGGCCCTGCACTACTGCTTCGGCAATCGCGGCTCGGTCGCCATCATCGCCTCCGAGGAAGACGTCGATCCCATGGTGATCGAACGCGACCTGCCCCATGGCAAGTACATTGTCGTGTACGATCCGCTCGACGGTTCGAGCAACATCGACGTCAACGTCAGCGTCGGGACCATCTTCTCCGTGCTGCAGCGCGACCCGGCCAATCCCAAGCCCGGCGGCCCGACCGCCGAGGTGCTCCAGCCCGGGCTGCGCCAGCTTGCCGCCGGCTACGTCGTCTACGGCTCGTCGACCATGCTCGTCTACACCACGGGGACCGGCGTGCATGGCTTCACCCTGGACCCGAGCATCGGTGCCTACGTCATCAGCCACCCCGAGATCAAGATGCCCAAGCAAGGCTCTTATTACTCGTGCAATGAGGCCAAGTCCGACACATTTCCCGAGGCCTACCGCCAGTTCCTGTCCCGGCTGCGGGCAGGCGAGGGGGCCCGCGCCACCACGACCCGTATGGTCGGCTGGCTGGTGGCCTACTCCCATCGGACGCTCTTAAGGGGGGGATTTTTCCCTTCCCCGCCGACGCGGTCGCATCCCAAGGGAAAACTGCGGCTGATGTACGAGGCCAACCCGATCGCGTTCCTGGCCGAGCAGGCGGGGGGCATGGCCCCCGGCGGGGTTAACCGCATCCTGGAGATCGAGCCGACCAGCTTGCACGAACGGACGCCGCTCGTGGTCGGTTCGCCAACAGAGGTGAGCCTGCTCCGCGAGATGTTGTTGGCAGCGGGCTAGTGGCCTCGTTCGGAACGTGGCTGGGAACCGAGAGACGGCGGACGGCAGCGACATCGAGGTGGCATGAAGACCTTGTGCATTAGCGGCGGGCGGGTGATCGATCCGAGCCAGAATCTGGACCGGGTGATCGACCTGTGGATTCGAGATGGGAAGATCGTGGGGGTGGGGCCGCAGCCCGGCCTGCCGCCCATGGAGCGGATCGACGCGGGCGGCAAGATCGTCTGCCCGGGTCTAATCGACATGCACGTCCATCTGCGCGAGCCGGGGCGGGAAGAGGATGAGACCATCGCCACGGGGACGGCGGCGGCCCTGGCGGGCGGCGTCACTTCCGTGGTCTGCATGCCCAACACGGAGCCCGCCCTCGACAACCAGGCGTCGGCCGAGTTCATCTACCTCCAGGCCGAGCGGGCCGGGCAGGCCCACGTCTTCCCGCTGGGGGCGATCACCAAGGCGCGGCAGGGGGCCGAGCTGGCGGAGTTCGGCGGCCTGGTGGCCGGCGGCGCGGTCGGCTTCACCGACGACGGCGCGCCCGTGGTCAGTGCCGAGATCATGCGGCGGGCCTTCGAGTACTGCCGCATGTTCGACAAGCCGATCCTCAGCCACTGCGAGGACCTGGACCTGACCCGCGGGGCGGTGATGAACGAGGGGATCGTCAGCGCTCAGCTCGGGCTGCGGGGCTACCCGGCTGTGGCGGAGGAGATCTTCATCCACCGCGACATTGCCCTGGCGGAGGCCACGGGCGGCCGGCTCCACATCCAGCACGTCTCGACGGCGGGCGGCGTCGAGATCATCCGGGCTGCCAAGGCCCGCAAGGTCCGTGTGACGGCCGAGGCTGCTCCTCATCACTTCACGCTGACCGACGAATGCCTGCGGGGTTTCGACAGCAACTTCAAGATGTCCCCACCCTTGCGAACGCAGCGGGACGTGGCGGCAATCCTTGCCGGGCTGGTGGACGGCACGCTCGATGCCATCGCCACCGACCACGCCCCCCATGCACCGGAGAAGAAACTCCGCGAGTTGGATCAGGCTCCGAACGGCGTGATCGGGCTGGAGACGGTGCTACCCGTCTCGATCAAGGCGCTGCTGGAGCCGGGCCATCTGACCTGGATGGAGCTGCTGCGCAAGTTGACCGAGGCACCGGCCCGCATCCTCGATCTGCCCAAGGGGACGCTCAAGCCGGGAGCCGATGCCGACGTGACCATCATCGACCCCAACCTGGAATGGACCATCGACCCGAGCACGTTCCAGTCCAAGAGCCGGAATTGCCCCTTCGCCGGCTGGCGCGTCCGGGGTCGGGCGGTCACGGTGCTGGTCTGCGGACAGGTGAAGTACAGCCTGCCGAAGTGAGGTCCCTCCCCTAGCAGAGGGGAGGATTCGGGTGGGGTGTACTGGGCTAGACAGCTTCGAGAAACTCCCCTAGCTTTGGACGCCCAAACACCCCTCAGCACCGGCCCCCGCGGCGAAGGGGAAGGCCTCGGCCACTAGCCCTTTGACATTCGCGGGTCGGCGTGTTACCACTAAGCCTTCCCGCCTGCCGGCCGCTTCTCTCCGGAGACCTCGCATGCATCGCCGTTGGCTCTTCGTCGCCAGTTGCATCGCCCTGATCACCTCCGCCTTCACCTTCAACGTGCGCGGCGAGATTCTCCAGGAGATGGGCGACGCCTTCAAGCTCAGTCAGGAAAACAAGGGGGCCATCGAAGGGGCGGTCTTCCTGGGCATGGCGATCTCGATGGTGATCGGCGGCTTCATCTGCGACTTCCTGGGCATCAAGCGGATCATGTGGCTGGCCTTCTTCTGCCACCTGACCGGCGTGGCCGGCACCATCTTCGCCCCCTGGTTCGTCGGCACCGAGCCCCGCTACCCCGTCCCGCTCGGGGAGGCTGGCGCCTTCTGGTGGCTCTATTCCGCCTCGCTGCTCATGGGCTTCGGCAACGGCATGACCGAGACGGGCATCAATCCGCTCGTCGCCACGCTCTACCCGGACAAGAAGACCCACATGCTCAACATCCTGCATGCCTGGTGGCCGGGCGGGCTTATCATCGGCGGCCTGGCCGTGCTCTATCTGCGGACCGGCATCGACCTGCAATTCTTCTACGTGCCCGGGCTGAATTTGACGTTCGGCGAGTTTGCCAGTTGGCAGGTGGCCCTGCTCCTCATCGCTGCCCCCTGCCTCATATACGGTGTCATGCTCATTGGTCAACAGTTCCCCGAGACGGAGCGCGTGGCGGCCGGCGTCTCCACCCGCGAGATGCTCGCCGAGACGGGCCGACCGCTCTTCCTCATCCTGGCCTTCTGCATGCTGCTGACGGCATCGACGGAACTCGGGCCGCAGAAGTGGCAGGAATCCGTCATGAGCCGGACCGCCCACGTTTCCGGCACCATGATCCTGGTCTACACCAGCGGGCTCATGTTCGTGCTCCGTCACTTCGCAGGCCCGCTGGCCCATGTCATGTCGCCGATTGGCATGATGGCCATTTCGTCGGCCCTGGCGGCGGTCGGCCTCTACCTCCTCAGCACCGCCACCACGGCGGGGGCGGCCTTCGGCTATGCGACCATCTTCGGCCTGGGCATCGCCTACTTCTGGCCCACCATGCTCGGAGTGACCGCCGAGCGCTTCCCCAAGGGCGGGGCCCTTTTGCTCTGCCTCATGGGCTCAGCCGGCAATCTCGCCATCTCCCAGGTCCTGCCCCAGATGGGCAAGGTCAACGATCACTTCTCGGTGAGTCGGCTCAAGGAGGACGATGCCGAGCTGGCGAAGAACTTCGTCAAAGATGGCAGCATCGATCAGAGCCGCGTGAAGACCCAACTCGATCCGCTGGCCATGCTCACGCCCGCGCAGCGGACCCAGTTGGCCGAAATGGTGGCGGCGAGCGTGCCCGAGGCCGAGGCCAAGCTCACGGGTGAGAAACGCATGTTGGCCCGGGAGCGCAAGGTGGTCCTGGACAATATTAAGAACCTGACGCTGACGAAGGATCAACGGACACTGCTCAGTCAGGCGAACACGGTCGAGACGGCCGAGGCCCATGGGGCGGCGATCTCCTTCCGCCTGGTCTCGATCCTGCCCTTGGTGCTGGTGGTGATCTTCGGGGGCATCTACATTTACGATGCCCAGCGTGGCGGCTACAAGGCGGAGACCCTGGGACACTAGCGGGTCGTTGTCAGCCGGGAGCCGGTTGGGCCCGGCGCCAGGGCCAGCGGGGCGGGACGAAGATGAGCCCGGCAAGGATCAACGCCCCGATGGTGTAGTAGGCGATCGTGAAGACATAGGTGGGGAAGTCGAGAAACAGCAGTCTACTTAGCATCCGGGGGATGAAGTCCGTCGGCGGCGGTTTCAGGAGCACGCCTTGCTTCTGTTGCCCGTCCTCGACGTAGGTCACCACCACGGTCTCGGCGATGCCGCTCTCGTTGCGGAGCTGAACCTCCCAGGTGGTGAGCGGACAGGTCCACCCCATGGCCGTCTCCAGGACGACGACGCCCATCATGGCGAAGTGGATGAGACGGAACCAGAAATTGCGGACCCACTGCCAGCGGAGGAGGCCGCCCAGGAGGATGACCAGCAGCCCGGCCAGGACCACGATGATGTAGCCGACGTGGACGGCCAGGATGACATTGGCGAAGAAATTGGGCCAGTTCATAGGAGCATGATGCGCTTGGGGGACGGATTATTCCCAGGCCGGGGCACTGGCAACGGCCTATCGGTAGGCTACAATGTTGGGCGTTCTCAGTCACAAAGCCAGGGACGGTCGTGTACCGGCAAGGGGCCTTGGCCTGCCTCCGCGGAGTCAGGCGGATGCCGCGCCCGTTTTGGATGTCCGGTCCTGGAGCCCGCGCCATGATGCATCGGTCACGGATTTCACTCTTCGCTCTGCTCCTTCTGCTGGTGCCCGCCGCCGGGGCGCAGGCGCAGGTCTTCTCGGTTCGCGTGGGCCAAGGGTTTACTAACCCCATCTTCGCCACCAGCGCCCCGGGCGATCCAGACCGGCTTTATGTCGTGCAGCAGAACGGCCAGATCCGCCTCCTGGACCCCGCCACCGGCACCATCGCCCCGACCCCGTTCCTGAACCTGAGCGGCATCGCCGGGACGAATCTGATCTCGGGAGGCGAGCGCGGCCTGCTTGGCCTGGCCTTCGATCCCAACTTCACCACGAACGGCCACTTCTACATCAACTACACCAGCTCGACCGACTTCGCGGGCAGCACCCATGCCAGCGGCTTCACCCGCGTCGAACGCTACACCGTGGACGGGACCGGCGTGGTCGACCCTACGAGCCGTACTCCCATCATCGGCTACAGCCAGCCCTTTTCCAACCACAACGGCGGCTGGATCGGCTTCAGCCCCCACGACGGCTATCTCTACATCGGCAGCGGTGACGGCGGCAGTGGCAATGACCCCCAGAACAATGGCCAGAACCGCAACACCCTCCTGGGCAAGATGCTTCGTATCGACGTGGGCAGCGACCAGTTCCCGGGCGACCCGAACCGTTTCTACACCATTCCGACGACGAATCCGTTCGTGGGCGTGCCCAACGTGCGGGAAGAGATTTATGCCTATGGCATCCGGAATCCCTGGCGAGCGAGCTTTGACCGCCTGACCAATGATTTCTGGATTGGCGACGTCGGTCAAGGGGCCTTTGAGGAAGTCAACTTCATGCTCGCCGGCCTGGCCCCGGGGGCCGACCGCAACTTCGGCTGGCGGCTCCGGGAGGGGTTCGATCCCACGCCGGGCGGCGTTGGCGGACCCAAGCCGGCCGACAATGTCGATCCGCTCTTCGCCTACAGCCACGCCGACGGCTTCTCCATCACTGGCGGCTACGTCTTCCGGGGCAACCTGCTTGACAACGACGGCGCGCCGATCGACGGCGCTTACTTCTTCGCCGACTTCATCAACGGCCGCATCTGGTCGCTCCGCACCCTCGACGGCATCACGCACTACGACCACAGGGAATGGACCACCCTGCTTCGCAACGCTCAGGGGGGCGGCATCATCAATAACATCTCCTCGTTCGGCGAGGACGGTTACGGCAACCTCTACATCGTCGACTACGACGGCGAGATCTTCGTGCTCCGCAGCACCGCCATTCCCGAGCCGGCGAGCCTGGCCTTGCTCGGTGCCGCGGGGGCTGCCGCCGTGGTCTGGTCGAGCCGCCGCCGCCGGCCAGCGGCGTAAGCAGGACGCCGACGCCCAGGCACTCCGTAAGACAACTCCAGGAGTGGATCGAACCTGCCTGGAGCGGCCATGCTCAGCGTTGGCGATCGCCTGCCCGACCTGGAGTTGCGACTCCCCGACGAGCGGCTCCTGCCGCTGTCGGACTTGCGGGGCCGACCCGTCCTGCTGATCTTCTTGCGCCACCTGGCCTGAGTGGCTTGCCGATCCCACCTCGGCGAGGTGGAGCCCCATCTGCCCGAGCTGCGCGCCCTGGGAGCCGACGTTTGGGCGATCGCCCTCACGCCGCCCCGCCGCGCGGCCGCCTACCTGGAGCGGTACCCCCTGCCGCTCCGCGTGGCCGTCGTCCCGGGGCGCAAGCTGTGTGTCGCCTTGGGACTGGGCCGAACGACCTGGTGGTCGATCTTGAGTCCGCCGAGCATTGGGCGTTATCTGGCCGCGATCCTGCGGGGCACCTGGCCGCGCAAGCCCGTCAAGGGTGAGGACCTGCTTCAGCTCGGCGGCGAGGTCGTAGTGGACGCGGCCGGGGTCATTCGCTGGCTCTATCGCAGCCGGACGGCGACGGATCGACCCCGGGTGAGCGCGGTGCTGAAGGCCGTGGCGCAGGCGGCCGCGACAAGCCCGACCGGCAGCAACTCCTGACGAGAATCCAAAACGGCCTCGGGCCCCCCTCCCTGCCTTGTGGGCCAAGCGGAGGGGAGCCCGGTGGGCGGCATCCGGATCAGGTGCGGTGGGCTTTGGGCCTAGTGAACCCTGAACCTCCGCAGTTGGAAGAAGACGGGGCTCTTGAACAAGGTGCCCTTGAAGAACTGGTCGTACTCGTGGATGGTGTCGAGCTTCTTCTCGGTCCGGGTGCAGGCGTTGCAGGCCATTCCGGTCATGCCCGTCAGTCTGCCCCGGGTCATGGGCTCGGCGGCGCGAATCTCGCCCACGGGCACGCTCCTGAACAGGCCCCCCTGGTCCAGTTGCACCTCGGAGGGTGAGCGGGTGATGATCTCGCGCCACCGACCGGAGAGGGGATTCTGCAAACTGGCCGGTGGAAGGTCGGCTGGCTCCAGCTTGCTCGACAGGCCGTTTAAGGCATGAGGCTCCCAATCCCAGGAGTAGGTCGAGCCGGAGTGGAGGGTCAGCGTGCCCCAGCGCACCGCGGTCTCACGGGGCAGATGGCGGTCCTTGACGGCACGAGTCGAGACAGCCCGCCACACGGTTAGCTCCGCCGAGTAGCCCAACAAGCCGAACACGTCCACGTTGCTGGGCGGCTTTTCGCCGATGTTGCCGATGTAGCCCGTCTGCACGGCCAGACCCGGGATAGCGACTTGCCAGCCGGAGGTGTCGATGAAGAGCCCCTTGGGCTTGCCGGACAGATACTTGATGCCGCTCTTGCCCGTGGCCGAGACATGGCCCGAGTAGGCCGCCGCGAAGCCGGAGAACTGATCGAGCTTGGCGTGGTGCTCGAAGATCGTCCAGCTCGAGGTGCCCGACACCGAGATGGGCTTGGGATTGATCGAGCCTCCCGCCTGCAAGGCCGAGAAGCAATAGGGCCGGCACTCCCGGGTCTCGAAGCTCTCGATCTCGAGCACTTGCACCGAGCCGCCCACGACCTTGTAGACCGTGGCATCCGCTCCCGACAAGGCACGCATACGATACTTTGGCATGGGTCTATCTCCCCAGCAGGTGGTTGCGATTGGTAGTGAAGGCCCGAATGCCTTCAAGGCTCCTAACCACCTCGGGGCCCGACTTATCAGGACTCGGCCGGTTTTTCTCCAAGTTCTTGGCGGACGTGGCCCCTTGCCCGGCCCGGGGCGAGCGGCGACAATCGGACCATGACCCAGAACCTAAGCGCCCTCCGACCTCGGGGGCGGCGGCGGCGGGCCGAGGCGGCGCAGCTCTCCGCCGCCGAGCTGGCCCGCCGCGTCGACGAACTCCTGGCAACCGATCCTGACGGCGAGGCGGCGAGCCTGCCGCCTACCGCCGAGCCGAGCGGCACCCTCCCGGGCGACGGCTTTCGGCTGGAGAGTAGTGCCGACTGGCAGTCGGCCGCTGGCTCCGAGCGGACGGAACACCTGGCCGGGAGTGAACCTCGCCGGGCGGTCCGAGCTGTGCCCGGGGCGGATACCCTGGCGGCGCCAACCGAGGAGCCGATGCCGGGTTTGCCCGAGGTGCCTGGCTACGTCCTGCTCCGGGAGCTGGGGCGCGGCGGCATGGGCGTCGTCTATCGCGCTCGGCAGCGGGGATTGGACCGCATCGTGGCCCTCAAGATGCTGCTCGGCGGGCGGTTCGCCGCCCCGGAGCAGGAGGCGCGCTTCCGCGCCGAGGCCCAGGCCGTCGCCCAATTGGTTCACCCCCACATCGTCCAGGTCCACGAGATCGGGGCCCATGACGGCCGGCACTACTTCTCGCTGGAGTATGTCGGCGGCCCCACGTTGGATCGGGTCAGTGCCGGCCAGCCTCAGCCGCCCACCGACGCCGCCCGCCTGGTGGCGACACTGGCCCGAGCCATCCACTTCGCCCACCTGCGTGGCATTCTGCATCGCGACCTCAAGCCGGCCAACGTCCTCCTGAGCCATGACCCCGCCGAGGGCGGCCCGCCCCCCGTGCCCAAGATCACCGACTTCGGGCTGGCAAAGCGGCTGGAGGAAGATCAGGGACACACCCGCACCGGCGACATCATCGGCACGCCCTGCTACATGCCACCCGAGCAGGCTTCCGGCAAGCATGCCCTCCTGGGGCCCGCGGTCGACGTCTACTCCCTCGGTGCCATCCTGTACGAACTGCTCACGGGCCGACCGCCGTTCCGCGGCGTCACCGCCATGGATACCGTCATGCAGGTCATGACCGAGCCGGTCGTCGCTCCGAGCCGGCTCGTTCCCAAGCTACCCCGAGACCTGGAGACCATCTGCCTGAAGTGCCTGAGCAAGGAGCCCGGCCAACGCTACCTGACCGCCGAGGCCCTGGCCGACGATCTCGACCGCTTCCTCAACCATGAGCCGATCCAGGCCCGTCCCGCGTCGGCCTGGGACCGCTTCCGCAGTTGGGGCAAGCGCAACCCGACCAAGCTCGTCATCCTCGGCCTGGCCGTGCTCGGCATCATCCGCATCGTCTCGGTCGATGTCATCTACCGCTCGACCGAGTTGCAACGCCAACGCGATCAGGCCGAGCAAGCGGCGATCCAGGCCTGGTCGCAAACGAAGCAGTGGACGGTCAAGGTACGCGAAGATCGGCGGCGGTTCGTGGAACTGTTGCTGGCGGAAGGGGGGGCCCAGCGGTTGCTAGCCAACGTGCGGCAGCTCGCGGACCTCGATCCAAAGGACGGCGCCTGGCTGCTCGAACTCGCGGGAGTGGCCCTCGGTCTGCCGCCCCGGGTCGAAGCTCAGGCGGCGAGCGACCTGGCCTTCGATCTGGTGCAGAAGGCGGACCAGGCCGGCTGGTTCACGGAGCCGGGCCGTCTCGAGCAGCTTGACCAAGGCTCGACCCTGGCTCCGCTCCGAGAGCGAGACGATTTCAAGACCTGGCGGCAGCAGGCGGGTTCCCGTTCCAGCCCTGGCCCCTAGCCGCCGGGCATGAGCTAGACTTGCGGTCGTAGGAATCTGCTGGCGGGCAGCAAAGCCCGCCGCGGAGCGACCGAAGGAAGAAGCAGCCGGAGTTGATGCATATCTCACCCGAGGCCGCGCCCATGCGTATCCAACGCAACGCCTGTCCGAATTGCGACGCCCCGCTCGCCGACCAGATGGTCTCGACCTGTCCCTACTGTCACGCGGTCCTCAAGCCCTGGGCGCTGAATGCGTCGTGGGCGGCGCCGGTGCTCATGACGTTGCTCGCGGGTCTGCTGGCCGTCGTCGCCGTCGACGCCTTTGCCGATCTGGGCATGCTCAAGTGGGTGGCCAAGCAGGTTGGCCCGAAGGACCCAAAAGTGCCCTGGTTCGATCGGCAGCGTTAGGGGAGGCTGGCTAGAACTCGAGCTGGAAGCGGAGGGAGAACATGTCGGCGGCCGAGGGGTCGATCCCCGGCTGGAGCAGGATGGGCCGCACGTAGTTGAACGATATTCGGGTGTAGGCATTGAGATACCAGTTGACGCCGACCGTGACTTCGTCGAGGCGGCCGCCGCCGATGTCGTAGCTGTTGAGGTCGATGTAGTTCCAGCGGGCGGCCACTTCCCAGGCACCGATGCCGCCGGAGCGGCCGTTGCGGCGGTCGAGCACGTTGCTCCGCGGGACGACCCGCTGGAAGATGCCCTCGCGGAAGCGGCCCAGGATGCTCGTCGGGCTGTAGGAGCGGCTTTCCCCCGTCAGAAAGAAGCTGGCGTAGACGTAGCCGGCATGGAAGAAGACGTTGTTTTGGTTGTGGCGCTGCACCTGGGCCCCGATCCACTCCGCCTGCACGGAGAAGGGGCCATGCACCCAGGCGGCTTCGAGTCCGAGCCGCTGGTTGGCCCGGGAGTCGTCGATGAGGCCAGTGTCGACGAAGACCGGCACGCCGCCCACGCCTTGCTGTCGCAAGCGGATGCTGGGGCGGGCGGCAAACCGGGCCAGGTCGTCGTCAGGCGCCCGGTAGTGTAGGAGGCGCCCAGGTGCAAGAGGTAGCGGGTGTAGTCGTCCACTTCTTCAAACCAGGGTAGGCAGGAGCTGTGGCCGGTGAGAGCCCAGCCGCCGACGTCGGAGACGTGGTCGCCGTAGTCGTCGCTGTTGGTGCGAAAGATGCCGACGGCCCAGGCGAGCCGCTGGTCGAAAGTAGTTGCCATAGGTCATCAGGCCCATGTTGCGGGCCGGGGCGAAGGTGTCGGCCAGGGAACGTTCATTGAACGTGATGAAGCGATTGGGCGAGTAGCGCTCCAGGCTGAAAGGCTCGAAGAAGTGGCCGACGATGACGTTGCGAATGATGGGGATGTCGGTGAGGGCGATCCAGACGTCGAGGAAACGGGGCCGGGCTTCACCGGCGAAGTCGAACTCGATCCGATACTCGACGGTCTTGTAGATCTCACCGAAGACGCCAAACCGCGCTCGGCGGAAGAAGGCCCCATCGGGGATGTCGCCCACGGCCTGGATGTTGGCTGGGTCCTGATCGAACCAGGCGAAGTCGCTCTGAATCTGTACGGTCAGATGAGCCGTGGGCTTGTAGTCGTCGTCCTCATCCAGCGGCCCGTCCAACAGCCTGGCGCCCATTCCCAGCATGTCCGGCATGGGGCCGCGCTCCGGCGGGATGATGGGCCGACGCTCCGGGTCCGAAAGATAGAACTGGGGCGGAGACCAGGTCATGGGCCAGAGAGGCAGACCGCGCAAGAGAGATCGTTCCTGTAGTCCATCAACGTTTGGCTGGGTCTCGGTCAACCCGGCAAACAGCGTGCTTTCGGGCAAGGCGGGTACGTCGACCCATGGCGCTGCGGCGGGCAGCGGTGGTGGTTGAGACGGAGGCGCGGGTGGAGGCAACGGCGGTGGGGCTGCGACGAGCGCGGCCCAGGGCCAACCCCAGGCCAGGGCCAGAATGAGCCCCAGCCAGGTCAGCCGCATGTGCCTGTGGCTGCCGCGCGGACTGCGACGCCCCCGGGGCCGCTTCCCCGCGCGCTTGCCTTCGCCAGCGTTCAATCCGTCCCCCCCGCACGGAGCCGGGCATCTGCCAGTGCGGGGGCGATACCAAAGGTCGACCGGAGTGGCAATCAAATCTCGGATGAGAAATCGACTGGCCACCGACCGCGGTCACCGTTTCACTCCGGCACATTTCCCTCGCGTTCGGGCTAGGCCGGTATGGACCGAGCGGCCAACTTTCGCCGCCGGCCGAACTGGAGACTAGCGACATGGCCTTGGTGTCCCCCCGTTTTGCCCATCACGTCCGTTTGCAATCCGCCGCCCGCAATCAGCCGCCGCTCCGGCCTGGCGAAAGCGGCGCCGCCGTCGGCATCGTTCAGCAGGCACTGATCGACTTGGGCTTCCTTATGCCCATCACCACGCGCAACCAGTCCGCGCCCCCGGATGGGATCTACGGCGAGGAGACCACGCGCATCATCCGTGCCTTCCAAAAGCAACATAGCCTCTCCTCAGACGGCATCGCCGGGCAAGACACCATGCACGCGCTCGATGCCGCCTTTCTGGGTAAGCCCGGCCCCGCGCCCGCCGTGGAAGAAGAGGTCCATGCCTGCGGCAACTGCTACAGCCTCGACCATGCCGTCACCCGCGCGCAGGCCCATCTCACCCAGTCGAAGTTCAATCTCGACCTGGGCCAACGGGGCGGGCTGCTCCGCTTCTCGCGCCAGGACGCCGGTGCCAAGGCCAAGGGCCTTTTCGATACGGTGGTCAACGTGGCATCGGAGATGGTCTTTTCGGGCACGGGCATCAGCATTCCCACGAGTGTGACGCCGCTCGCGACCTGGCTCGCCAACGCCGCCAAGGAGACGCGCCAGCGAGTGACCGACGCGTTTGGCACCAGCCTCGACCCGAGCAACATCATGATCACGAACGGCAAGGGGGTTGACGGCCGGGCCTTCGTCGCCTTCGTGCCCCGCAAGTTCCAGGCGGGCCTGAAGACGACGCGCAAGGACGAAGGCGTGCTCTTCGTCAACTGGGGCGATCAGCCCGACGCCGATCTCGTCGTCCATGAGCTGACCCATTGCTGGCAGTCGCAGCACGCCACCGCTCAGGGCCAGTTCATGATCAACGCGCTGAAGAGCCAGCAATTGGCCTCGAAGAACAAAGGCAGTGCCTACGCCTGGCAGCACGACCCACGCCGGCTGTTCAAGGAGTATGCCGCCGAGCAGATCGCCCAGCAGGCCTGTTCCGGGATCGGCATCATCCTGACGCACCTCAAGAGCGTGGCGGCCTGGGCGGTCGACGCGGACAACGATACCTGCCTCGCCACGCCGCGGTGGGAAGACCCGAATCGGGCTGGCGTGCGCCGCCGGTGATTGACGGCCGTCGCCCTCTCCCCCAAGATGAGCAAGAACCATCTTGGGGGGACCGGGCATGCAGCAACAGCGACCCTTGCTCCTGATCGCCATCGTCTGTGGCGTCGCCGCCTTCATCGGCGTCCGCCTCTACCAGCAACGGCTACAAGGCGGCGCGGCGGACCTCGAACCCGAGCACGCCGCCCTGATCTCCAAGCCGGCCACCGACTTCAAGGCCGACTTCGTCGTGGGCACCGGCCCGGCCAGCCTCCAGGAGCTGCGCGGCAAGGTCGTCCTGCTCGACTTCTTCGCCGTCTGGTGCGGGCCCTGCATTCGCACCTTCCCCGAACTGGCCCACTGGCGCGCGGAATTCGGACCCAAGGGGCTCGAGATCGTCGGCGTCACGACTTACTATCGCACCCAAGACTGGGACGATGCCGCCGGCCGGCTCCGCAGGGTGGACTCACCCCTGACGCCTGAGAAGGAGCGGGACATGCTCGCCCGCTTCGGCAAGCACTATCAGCTTGGCCATCCCATCTGGTTGCTGTCGTCCGACGATTACCGCCGAATCTCCGAGGCCTACGCCGTGGAAGGCATCCCCCAGATCGTGCTCATCGATCGGGAGGGGGTGATTCGCCTGATTCAGGTCGGGGCGGGCGCGCAGACCGCCGCCGCCATCACCGCCGAACTCAAGTCTCTGCTGCCGTAGTCGCCGTCATGCACTATCAACTCGCAAGCGTCCTGGGACTCTTGCTGGTCGCCATGGTGCTCTTCACGCGGAACAAGCCGCGGATGGATGCCGTGGCGCTGATCATGCTGGCGGCCCTGCCCTTCACGGGCGTCTTGACGATGGATGAGGCCCTGGCGGGTTTCAGCAACGCCAACGTCGTACTCATCGCCGCCCTGTTCGTGCTGGGGGACGGGCTGGTCCGGACCGGCGTGGCCCGCATTCTGGGCGATTGGCTGATCTCGCGGGCCGGCCACAGCGAGACCCGGCTCGTCGCCGCCCTTATGATTACCGTCTGCGTCCTGGGTTCGACCATGAGTTCGACCGCCATCACCGCCATCTTCATCCCGGTGGTGCTGCGGATCGGGCAAGTGCTCGGATCGCCACCCAGCCGGCTCTTCATGCCGCTGTCGTTCGCGGCCCTCATCAGCGGCATGATGACCCTTGTCGCCACCGCGCCCAACCTCGTCGTCAACAGCGAGTTGATCCGATCGGGCTACCCGGGGCTGGGGTTCTTCAGTTTCACGCCGTTCGGCGTACCGATTCTGATCCTGGGCATCGTCTACATGTCTTTCGCCCGGCACTGGCTCACCCCGGCCGCGACCGAGAAGGGAGCGAGCAGCCAGCAGCCGCGCCTGGCCGACTGGATCGAGTTCTACCAGCTTGGCCAGCGAGAGTTTCGGCTGCGGGTGATGTTCGGTTCGCCGCTCGTCGGCAAGACCCTGGAAGAGCTGGACGTGCGGGGCGACTCGGGAGCCAACATCGTGGCCATCGAACGCCGGCGCGGCTTCAGCACCACCCTCCGGCAACCCACCCCCAAGACGGAACTGCTGGCCGACGACGTGCTCCTGGTCGACCTGCATGGCGGGAGTGAAGGGGTCGACGCCTTGTGTACCCGGGCCCGCTTGCAGATGCTGCCCCTGACCGACGCCTACTTCAGCGACCGGTCGCAAGAAATCGGCATGGCCGAGGTCATCGTCGTGGCGGGCTCCGATCTCATCGACAAGACGCTGGTCGAGGCCGGCTTCCGCACCCGCACCGGCCTGACGGTGATCGGCATTCGTCGGGGCCGTGCCGCCCTCGCGGGCAGCTTGCTCGAAGTCAAGCTCCGCCTGGGCGACACGCTCCTGGTCGTGGGTCCCTGGCGGCAGATCGAACGGCTGCGGCCGGAGAACACCGGCGTGCTCTTGCTTAGCCTGCCCACCGAACGCCGGGATGTGCTGCCCGCTCCGGGCCGGGCCTGGCAGGCGGTCGCGTGTCTCCTGCTCGTTGTCGGACTGATGGTGAGCGGCCTGGTGCCGAACGTCCAGGCGGCGCTCATCGGCTGCTTGCTTATGGGGGCCTGCCGCTGTATCGACCTCAATAGTGCTTACCGTGCCATCGACTGGAAGACCATCGTCCTCATCGTCGGGATGATGCCCTTCTCGCTGGCCCTGCAGCGGACGGGCGGCGTCGAACTCATGGTCGATGGCCTCATGACCGTCGTCGGCGGCGCGGGCCTCCACGTGATCCTGGCCTGCCTGTTCATCCTGACCACGGGGTTTGGCCTCTTCGTC
>CALLZJ010000046.1 GCA_937858435.1 uncultured bacterium | reverse complement strand
TATCGACGCCGGGGGGTGCTCGGGCTTGACCCATCTTGCCACGCCCGTTAGGATGCGGCGGTCTTAGCGGAAGCGGGCTTCCGCTCGGCGAACATGGATGTTTCGCATGGTCGCGTCGACCACTGACCTTCGCCGTTCTTCTGAGCGCTGCAGCAGGCAGGCGTCTATGAATGCCGCCGAGCCCCGTCGTCTGATCCGCTCCGCCCCAGCTAAGCTCAATCTGTTCCTGGAAGTTCTGGGGCGTCGGCCCGACGGCTTCCACGAACTGGCCAGCCTCATGGTACCGCTCGACTGGCACGATGAACTGGTCTTTACCGCTGCCCCAGACGTCACGCTCACCTGCGACGATCCCCGGCTCGACCTCGGGCCCGACAACCTCGTGCTGCGGGCGGCCCGGCTGCTCCGCGAGACGACGGGCTGCCGGCTTGGAGCCGAGATTCATTTGAACAAGCGGCTGCCTTGGGCAGCCGGGCTGGGGGGCGGGAGTAGCAATGCCGCCACCACGCTGCTGGCCCTCAATGATCTATGGGACCTGCAGCTCGGCCTGGCCGACCTGCACCGCCTGGCCGCCAAGCTCGGCAGCGATGTGAACTTCTTTCTCTTGGGCGGGCCAGCCTGGTGCCCGGGGCGGGGTGAGATCGTCGACCCCTGTGCCTTCCCCTTATGCCTGGACGTCGTACTGATTCTGCCCTGCTTCGGTCTCAGCACACCGGCGGTTTTCAGCCGGCTCCAGCCTCCGGTCCAGCCGCTCGACGTGGCTGACGTACGCTGCCGTCTGGAGCAGGCCGACCTGGATTCGCTTGGGTCGCTGATCCTCAATCGTCTGAGTGAGGCGGCTCAGGCCTTGCGTCCCGAACTGGCCGAGATTGCTGACCTCTGTTCCGACCCTACCACGGCAGGAGAGGTTGTCGCGCATCAACTGAGCGGCAGCGGCAGCACCTGGTTTGCCGTCTGCCGGTCCGAATCGGGTGCCCAGCGCCTGGCGGCGCTGTGGCAACATCAATCGACCCAGCGGCCCCGCCTGGCACGGGCAGGGCTGCGGTTCGTTACGGCACGTACGGAGCGTGCCGGCCTTCCTCGCACGGATGCTTGAAGGCACGTGGCGGCGACTGCGTCGGTCGACCGCCAGCGAGGAGCACTTTCAGCAGGACGCTGAACCAAGGAGATTCCCCGTGGACGTCACCGAAATCCGCATCAAGCTCGTGGAAGACACCAAGGAAAGTCGGAACGAACGCCTCCTCGCCTTTTGTTCCATCACCTTCGACAACATGTTCGTCGTTCGCGACCTGAAGATCATCGAGGGCACGCGCGGCTGTTTCGTCGCCATGCCCAGCCGCAAGCTCACCGACCGTTGCCCCAGTTGTGGCGGCAAGAACCACCTGCGAGCCCGCTTTTGCAGTGCCTGCGGCTCCCGCCTCAACGAGGGTCGGGCACCGCGCGACGGCGACGGCCGGGCCAAGCTCCATGCCGACGTGGCCCACCCGATCAACTCCGCGGCCCGCGAGTTCATCCAGGGCGCCATCATCAAGAGCTACAAGGATGAAATCGTCAAGGCCAAGCAGCCGGGCTATGTCTGCCGTTACGATGAGATCGATGCCGGCGACTACGATGAGCTGGTCCCCGTCTTCGAGACCGGGGCGGCCGTCCGCCAGCGCGACAACTTCCGCACCGACACGGCCCATGGCCCGCGCTCCACGCCGGCCCCACGCCAGACCTCCGGCGTGCCGACCACCGACCGCACCACGGCCGGCCGCGAGTTCGGGGCCGGACTCGTAGACTAACCACTCGGCCTAATAGCAAACCTCATGACACCGGCTGAACGGGGCTCTGCCTCGGCCAGCCGGTGTTTTCTCGCGCCCGGACCTCAAGTCGAACCCCGACGGCTGCCGATGAGTCGAAGTGACATCGCATCTTCGGAGTCGCCGCCATGCCCGCCGCCGGAGCCCCCGCTGTCACGCCCGGTCTGAAGGAACTCCACGCCGATCTCAAGGCCTGCCGCCATTACCTGCAGAGCGAGCGCGGACTGGCCGAGAACACCCTCCTGGCTTACGGCCGCGACTTCGACCGCTTCGCCGAGTGGTTCGCTTCGACCCGGCGCAAGGATCATCTGGACCTGACCCTCACCGACTTCAGCGGCTATGTGGCTTACCTCCGCGATCTCAAACTGGCCCCGCCCAGCGTCGCCCGCCATTTGGTCGCCCTGAAGGTCTTCTACCGCTTTCTCAAGCTTGAAGGCCGGGTCACCCAGTCGGCCGTGGAACTGCTCGCCAGCCCGGGCCTGTGGGAGCGGATACCCCACGTCCTTTCCCCCGAGAGCGTGGAGGCCTTGCTTCGAGCCCCGAGGTCGAACGAGCGCTTCTACCTGCGGGACCGGGCCATGTTGGAGGCGCTCTATGCTAGCGGGGCCCGTGCCTCCGAGGTCGTCGGACTTCGGCTCCCCGACCTGTACCTGGACCAGGGCTTCTGCCGCTGCACGGGCAAGGGGAGCAAGCAGCGCGTCATTCCGCTCGGCAAACCGGCGGTGGCGGCGCTGTCAGCCTACCTGAGCGAACAGCGCCCCCAACTGGCGGCCGCGCGCCCGGAGAGCCCGTGGCTCTTCCTGAGCCGGGGCGGCAAACCCCTGACCCGCATCACCGTCTGGCTGCTCGTCCGCAAGTACGCTCTTCGGGCGGGAATCAAGGGCAAGGTAAGCCCGCACACCCTCCGGCACAGCTTCGCCACTCATCTGCTCGAGGGCGGAGCCGATCTGCGAATCGTCCAGGAGTTGCTGGGCCATGCCAACATCGCCACGACTCAGCACTACACCCACGTCGATCGGAAGCGGCTTACCGCCATCCACCGCCGCTTCCACCCCCGCGGCTAAGGCCCAGGCGGATGACCTAATCAGGAATCAGTGTTTTCTTTGACCCTTTGAAGAGCGCGTGGTAGCCTCCAATCATTATGAGAGGTCCCGCGCCATGAACGACACGCCGCCGACGCAGACAGTATCGCCGCCA
>CALLZJ010000045.1 GCA_937858435.1 uncultured bacterium | reverse complement strand
CGCGCGGCAGTGTGAAGATCGTCTGGCCACCGGCGAGCAGCGACCAGGGCTTGAAGAACTCCTCATCCCCCGTCGTCTGGAGCGCGGCACGGCCCGCGGCCACGTTCTTGTCGAACTCCGCGAGCAGTCCCGGCACCGACGTCGCGGGTGGCGTCCGATAGGGCTCACCTCCGGGCGGCGCGACGTCCAGCGAGTCGCTGGTCAAGGTGATGCTCGTCCAACTGGGAATGTTCGCCACGTGAGCAGCGACCCAGCCGATGGTGTTCGACTTGGCATGCGCCTTCCAGTCGAACTTGTCTTCCGGAATGCGCTCCAGCACCTTGCGGGTATTGGCCATCTCAATGTCGTACTCGGGCAGCAGCGCTTGGCCAATGCTCATGGGTCTTTCCTTCTTGTGCGAACAACGATGGTGTAGACTTCTCGAACCCTGGCCCGAGCCGGCTCACTCCTTGTCTCCTGCCCCGCTCAGCACGAAGCGGAGCGCGGCCGAGAGGTGGTCGGAGTAGTTGTGCGGAAACTCGTGGCCTGCGCGCTCGACCACGTCCAAGCGCATCTCCAGGGGCAGAGTCCGCAGCACCTCGGCGGCCGACCGGCTCCGGCCGAGTAGCTTGTCGAACTCACCGGCGATGATCTGCACGCGCGCGCCGCCGTGCTCGGCCACCTTCCGCCATTTCTCCTTCTCGAGCGGTGGGCACAGGCTGTTGATCACAACCGCACCGCGAAACCGCTCCGGATGGTTGGCCATCAGACCCAGGGCGACCCCACCCCCTTGGGAATAGCCGGCCAGCACGACCGCGGACCGATCGATGCGGTAGCGGCGCGCGGCCTCCTCAAGGGCTGCGCCGACGCGCTCCTGGGCGGCCTCCAGGTCGTAGAAGTCAGGTGCCGAAGAGTCCCTGGCCTCGGCCCGCTGCCAACCGTGGATTAGCGGCCCGAAGCGCGTACCCGCTCGGGGAGCCACCAGCGCCATGCCAAGCCGATCCGCGGCCGACTTCCAGTACGGCACCTCCGACCGGGGCCCTATTCCCAGGCCATGCAGCACCACCAGGACCGGAGCCGGCCGGTCGCGGCCCACGCCTTCCGCCGCATGCACCACCAGCGTCTCATCCCGGCAGTCCGCCGCTGCCTTGATTTTCTCCGCCAACCTCGGGTCGGTCCGGAGGGGCTGCCAGACCTCGTCCTGCTCCAGCGCGACCGTGTAACACCAGCCGTAGTCGATGGCGGCCTGAAGTTGGTCCAGGGCGCCGTCGATCTTGCCGAGCTTCACCAGGCAGCAGGCCCAGTGGTAACGGGTCGACGGATCGAACGGCAAGATCGTGGCCACGTCGGCGTACCGGGCCACGGCTTCCTGGTAGTTCCCGGCAGCTTGGGCTTTCTGAGCTGCCGACCAGAGCCTGACGAAGTTTGTGATGGTCTCGCTTTCCTGCCCGTACGCCCTGAGCGGGCTCAAACCAAGCGCCACCAACAGCACCAGCGCCCACCAGTGACGAGTCCGAATGATCATCGTGTTGACCGTTCTGGTTGATGCGGCACGGCGACGAAACATATCCACCGCTGCTTCGATGGCTCTCATGGTTCCGCGAACATTATGGCCACCGAAATGCTTCAAAGCAAGCACCGGACCAAGCCCGCCACCCGGTCTGCGAACACGGGGCCGCTCTTCCTTTCCGGGCGGCGGTCCGCTACGATGCGCGTTCTTGGGCGGCGTCCGGCCGCCACCGGGAGCGCCGCCGATGCAGCAAGTCGTTGTCGCCAAGCCCTACAAGTTCGTACCGCCGCACCAGGGCACCCTTTGGCCATGGCTGCTCCAGAAATTGCTGCCGTACCACGTTCGCTCCAAGTGGGGCGTGGAGAAGACCGAGTTTCATGGGCTGGGACACCTCCAGGCTTCGCTCGCGGCGGGGCATGGCATCCTGCTCGCTCCGAACCATTGCCGACCCGTCGATCCGTTCGTGCTGGGGCTGCTCGGGGCCAGGCTCGGCCGGCCCATGTATGCCATGGCGAGTTCGCATCTCTTCATGCAGGGGGGGCTCCAGCGCTGGCTGCTGCGCCGCGCCGGCGTCTTCAGCGTCTTTCGGGAAGGCATGGACAAGGAAGCCCTGAAGACGGCGACGCAGCTCCTGGCCCAGGCCCGCCGGCCGCTCGTCATCTTTCCCGAGGGCATCATCTCACGCGGCAACGACCGGCTCGGCTATCTCCAAGAGGGCGTGGCCTTCATCGCCCGGGCAGCGGCCAAGGCCCGGGCCAAGGCCGAGACCGCCGGGCTGACGCCAGGCGAAATCGTCATCCATCCGGTTTGTCTGCGCTATACGTTCCACGGCGACCTGCGCCAGACGATCGGTCCGGTGCTCGACATGATCGAACGCCGCATCGCCTGGCTTCCGTAC
>CALLZJ010000044.1 GCA_937858435.1 uncultured bacterium | reverse complement strand
GCCCACGCCCTGGCTCGCGGCTGGCGAAGCCGATCTGCTCGGCAAGCTCACCCGCTGCTTCGTCCAGGACCTCTTGCCCTCGCCCGCCCTGGCCGCCGCTCGCTACGTCCTGCCTGGCGGCAGCTTTGCCGAGAAGGATGGCACTTTCGTCCATCATGGCTATCTGGCTCAGCAGATCAAGCGGGCGATCAACGCGCCCGGCGAGGCCCGGCCCGATGCCCGCATCTTCCACGACCTGCTTCAGCGGCGCGGTCTATTCCATGCTCCGTCGGTACGGAAGGAAATGGCTCAAGTTGTGCCGGGACTCGAGCCGCTCGCCGTGGGCGACCTGGGCGAGTTGGGCGTTTGGGTTGGGCCTGAGGCAGGACGCAACCCGGCCCGGACCGCCGAAAAGGCGCCCCTGGCCGTGCAGGCAACGTCGTAAGCCCGGAATGGGGTGCGGCCATGGAAACTCACGACGTGGAGCGGCTGCTCGCCGCGGCACGCCAGGCCCGCAAGCGGGCACGCTGCACCTACTCCGGCTTTGCCGTGGGGGCCGCTCTATGGGCGGCCGACGGTACGATCAGCACGGGCTGCAACATCGAAAATGCGTCCTACGGCCTGACCGTTTGTGCCGAACGCGTGGCCCTCTGGAAGGCTCTATCAGATGGGCACCATCGCTTTACGGCAATTGCGATCGTGGCCGACACCCCGGCGCCGACGCCGCCGTGCGGCCCGTGCCGACAACTGTTGTGGGAGTTTGCGGGCGACCTCGCCGTTTACCTGGGGAATCTGGCGAGCCTCCAACGAACATTCACGTTGGCCGAGCTCTTTCCCCATCCCTTCGACGATCGCCAACTGCGAACCGGCCCGCCCGCCACGCTGGGAACCTGAATGCCGAGCGTCGAGACCGGCATGAAGTGGGAACTGCCAGCCCGCCAAAGTCATCCAAAGTGTCGGGTCAGCCGCGGCGCCGTGGAACGCAGTCTACCCGGCCCGCAAGCGCGGCAGCATTTTCGGCAATGGCAAGGCAACTCGGGGCACCACCGTGAAAATCTTCAAGCGCCGCCCAGTTTTCGGACGTATGATTGCATATAGGATGTCACTAGGGAACGGAAGTGGCTCTGAAACGTTGACCTGAACTCGCCAAGGCGGGAGTGGATCCATGAAGACGCCCAAAGGCAAGAACCCCACACGGAGCGGACAACGACGCTCGGATCGGCGTTCGATGCTGTCGCTGGGGCAAGCCGAGCAGCGGTTGCCCCTGGTGCGTCAGGTCGCCGCCGCGGTGCAAGGACGCTGGGCCCGGCTCGCTCGGCTCGAAGTGGAGCAGAGTGACCTCGAACGACGCCGGCTCAAGCTCAACTGGCCGGAACGGGCCCGCCGCTACGAGATCGGCGACGACATCGCGCGGGAGCGCCAGCTCCTCCAGGAAGAAGTCTTCGAACTTGAGCAGATTCAGGCCATTCTCGTCGACCCGGTCCAGGGCGAGGTGGCTTTCCCCACGCTGATCCAGGGTCGCAGCGCCTACTTCGTCTGGAACCTTGGCGATGAGCAGGTCCAGTGGTGGTGCTTTGCCAACGAGCCCAACCGCCGGCCCATCCCGCCGAGTTGGCGTAAGCGGGCCGAACCCAAGGGGCCCAAGACCATGACCGAGTCCGAGGCCCAGACCGAAGAATCGCCCGAAGCGACCGAGTAGAGTCAGCCGAACCTCCGACTTTCAGGCCCACGCCGTCACCGGACCGCGTGGGCTTTTTCTTTGTCCTCTTCTGTCATCCGGCAGCCCCTCACCTCGGCAAGACGATGCGCTGACTCGTCCGGGCCGACTCCTCCTCGGCACGACAGATCGCCAGGGCCGCAACCGCCGCCCTGGCGTCCAGCAGCCGGGCTGGCTCACCCGAGAGCACGCTGGATACCGCTGCCTCCATCTCGTCGGCAAAGGCTTCGCCCGGGTCGGCCCCCGCCGGCAACTGGAGCGGCCGG
>CALLZJ010000043.1 GCA_937858435.1 uncultured bacterium | reverse complement strand
CGCCGCAGTGTGTCGAGCGCGTCCTGCACCCGCTCGGACGGCTCGCGGCCCTGCCGGGTCACGGCGGCGATCATGCGCTCCCGGGCGGGCGGGGCCGCAGGCCCGGGCAGCGCCGCGATCCGCCTGGCGAGCCGCCGCAAGAGCAGGGGCTCATCAAGCTCAACACGAATGAGAACCCCTACCCGCCGTCGCCCCGAGTGATTGAGGCGATCAAGGAAGCGCTGGTTGGTGATCGGCTCCGCAAGTACCCCGAGCCCACCGGACGCCACTTTCGCCTGACGGCGGCCCGGGTCTTGGGCGTGGACCCCGAGGGCATCCTCGTCGGTAACGGTTCGGACGAACTCCTTACGATTCTGGTGCGCGCCCTGGTGCCGGACGGGGGAACACTGGCGGCGCCGACGCCCAGCTATCTGCTCTACGCCACGCTGGCTGCCATCCAGGGAGCGCGTTTGGCTGCGGTCCCCTTCTCCTCCGACTGGCGGCTCGATCCCCGCACGGTTCCGCTGGCGGCGCACCTGACCATCATTCCCAACCCTAACTCGCCGTCGGGTACGCTGATTCCGCCGGAGGAACTGGCAAGCTGGCCGACGCCACTCGTTATGGACGAGGCCTACGTTGACTTTGCCTCGGCCAACGGGCTGGGACTACTGAGCCGGTCGCCGCGGCTGATCGTGACCCGGTCGATGAGCAAGTCGTATGGCCTGGCCGGAATGCGTTTCGGCTTCGCCGTCGCCGATCCACGCGTGATCCATGAGCTTCTCAAGGTCAAGGACTCGTACAACTGTGACGCCTTGAGCCAGGTGGCAGCGGCCGCGGCCCTGGAGGATCAAGCCTACTTCCAAGCCACGCGGCAGCGGATTCTGGCTACGCGGGCCCGCCTTGAATCTCTGCTCATGGAGCTTGGTTTCGAGGTTACGCCCAGCCAGGCCAACTTCGTCTGGAGCCAGCATCCGGCGCGACCGGCCTGGTCGATCTTTGAAGGGCTGCGGGAACGCCGCATCCTGGTACGCTTGATGGACTATGGCGGATTCGGCTCAGGGTTGCGCATCAGCGTCGGCACGGAGGAGGAGACGGAGGCACTCGTGGCAGTGCTGCGCGAACTGGTCTAGGCAATTCGCGGACCGGTGCTCCTGGAACGCCAACCCAAACCGTGATATAAGAAGACTTCGGTGTGGTGGTGCAGCCGCCACCGCGACAGGCCGCCACCGACCAAGGAGCAATGCATGAGCAGCGGCGATCTTCCGAGAAAGGGCGGCGGCTGGCGGCAGGGAGGCAAGCCCAATGACGGCGGCCGGCAGAGCCCCGGCCCGGGCGGCCCCGCCTGGCGGCGGGTTGAGAGTTCTAGCGGTCCGGTCGTCACGCGCCGCGGCACCAAGCTGGCCATCGGCGTCGGCGGCCTGGTCGGGCTCGTGCTCCTTCTCATCGTCCTGCTCATCATGTTGCGGCCTCAACCGCCTGCCTCCTTCTTCCTCATCGGTGCGGACTATGCCGAGTCGCTGGCGGTTCCGCACAACGTCCACGGCTGGCAAGCCCTTGAGGAACTGCAGCGCTGGGTGCTCGATCAGCAGCAGCAGGACGGCAGTCGCTGGATGCAGATTCTGTTTGGTTCGCGGCACGTGAGCACGCCGCGATCCCAGGTCGCCGAGTTCACGGCCGACGGGCTCGACCAGCTTGCCGAAGACTTGCGCAAGGTGGGGCGAGGTGCGGCTGTGGTCGTGGTGTCGGCCCTGGCCGCCGTTGACAGCGACGGAGTTTACTTCATTCCCGGCCGCCTCAAGACCGACGGCACGTTGCTCGATCCAGGCGTGCGCCTGCGGCTAAGCGACCTGACCAAGCGGCTGCGGGGCTTCCTTCCCGAAGGTCAAGATAAGCTCCTGGTGCTGGACTTGGCCCCGCTGCCCTTCTGGACGCCCCTGGGGCTCTTCCACAACGACGTGGCTGGCAGCCTACGGACCGATTTTGCGAAGATTCAGGCCAACCCGGAAACGCGGGTGAACCGCTTACTCGTTCTTGCCGGCGCCGATTACGACGACCGAACCTGGAGCAGCGACGAGTTGCGTCGCAGTGCGTTCCTGCATGTCTTCATGCAAGGCGTCATGGGCGGCGCGAAGGACGAGGGCAACATCAACCCGGGCCACATCTCCGTCGCCAAGCTCTTCGACTACGTAAAACGCGAAGTCCAGGTCTGGTCGCAGGACAATCGGCACGACATCCAGCGCCCCATGCTGCTGTGTGGGGCGGCCGACGAGTCGAGTGCGGCCCTTCATCCCGAAGCCAAGGCCCGGGCGACAGCCTACTACATCCAATTCACCCAAAAGGCACCCGATGCCAAGACTCCGGCCGCCCCGTCTCCCGAGGCATTGGCCCAGGTCCTGAAACTCTGGCATGAATGGAAGACCTTGGAGCAGGGCGTCCCCCCACCCTGGACCTACCAGCCCGAACGCTGGCGGCTGGCAACGGCGTGGCTGCTGCGCTATGAGCAACTCGTCTTGGCGGGCAGCGGTAGTGCCGATGCCGTTTCCAAGCATCTCGAACAAGCCTTTACCGGCCTGCGTCCAACGTCCGAGGTGCGCACCGCACTGAACGCCAGCCTGGCGGCCCCGGCTGCCCTGCGCATTTGGGGGCCCACCCCTGCCGAACTGGAAAAGGAAGACCGCGAAGATCGTGCTCGCATTGACCGCTTGCTCGGTGAATGGGGTACAGAGGCCTGGGAGACCCACTGGAAGACCGTTGAGCAAGAGATCAAAGGGCATGAGAGCCGGTTCTTCGTGCGGTTGCAGCGGGCCCTGGCTGACCGACTGACCCGCACCGACGCCAACCGCCAGGCCGCGGTGCTACAGCAGACGGCTGGCCTGCTCCAACGACTGCGGCGCTGGGAGACCCTGCCCGTTGAGACCCAGGTGTTGCGTCTCATCCACGCCTACGACCTGAGGGACAAGCAAGCCTTCGACCCGGCATTGATCAAGCTGGTCATCGACACCGAAGTCGCGGCCAGCACCGTGGCATGGGGCTGGCGTGGCGACGGTCGGCATGGCGCGGTCGAACGCTGGTTCCAGGCCGTCCAGCCGGCCATGGCCGAAGCCGACCAACAGCGGCGTCTGGGACTGGATGCCTTCTTCGCCGGGCAAGACGATCGCGCTCGGGACGCCCTGCAGAAGGCGCAGGATCAATATCGGCGCCTCCTCGAAGAGCAGGTGCGGCCGCTCGCCGAGGCTTTCGAAATACGTGACGAGCTCTTCAGCAAGCTGCCGTTCATCAGCCAGTGGGTCAACGGTCCGCGGGACTTTGCCGACGCCAACCCCGACACCCCCCAGTATCAGGAGCAACTGGATCGAGCGAACCAGGCGGCCATCGCGCTATGGGAAATGGTGCATCGCCTGGCGGCTGACTTGAACGAACTGGCCGTGCCTGCTCGCAACGAAGCGGCAGCGCAGCGGCGTGAACGCCTCGTTCAGGTCCGGGGCCGGGCCCGTGAGGCCAAGGAGAAGCTTGACCAGCTCTTGGATGCGGCTCGAGCCGAGGCGGAGCGCCTGGCACGTCCAGCCCCAGGACGGGGCCCACCTCAGTCCGCTTCGCAGGCGCGTGCCAACCTGATCCCGCCTCCCTTCTTCGACGTGGCCCGCCGGGAGCGGCTGCTCCAGAAGCGGCGTGAGATTGGCAGTAACTTGCTCTCTGCTCAGGGAGGGCGTGAACTGCAACTGAAGCGTGACGAGACGATCCTGCGTGCGGCAGCCTTCCGCCGCGCCCGGCTGGCCCTGGCTGAACTGGGGCCGGAAGCCAGTGAGCTGTTCCGCGCCGCTGCCATTGACGGCAGCATGGCCCAGCGCCTCGAAGCTGCCAGCCTCGAGAAGGAACATTGGCAATCCAAGCTAATCCAAGCAGTCGGCGGGGCGGGCAAGCTTCGCAACATCTGGCACACCCACCTGCAGAAGCAGACCGAGGCCGGCCGCAAGGTGGACGACGTGGCCCAGGCGCGCGGACCACTCCTGGCCAGCGACCTCATGGCCCGGCAACTCCACCCGGCCAGCCTGCCGGCACGAGCGACGGCCCCGACCGTGGCAGACGAGCTACGACGCTTCGAAACCGCGCAGCTTCTCCTTTGGCAGGCTGAGCGGTTCATCGACGACTACTGGGCCGACGGTGACCGGGAGCCCAAGGAATTGCCCTATTTCGCGCGGATGGCAGGGGCACTGCTCGAAGATGCCGGCAAGCTCACCTTGCCCCAGGGGGTCACCGATCGGTCGGCGATGGTGGGTCGGTTCAAGCGTGTTCGTGAACTGGAGGAGTTGGTCCAGTCCCGGCAGAACGCCCGCCTGGCCTACAGTTTGACCGGTCTCAAACCCGACGAGCCGTTGCGATGGACCAGCGAGTCCTTCCGGACCTTGGGTTACGACGTGGCGGTCGATCGCGGGCTGCCCTTGGGCCTGCCCCACGTGCGCCTGTCGAGCCGGGCCTCGCGCCCCTGGCTTCGGATCGACGATGCTGGCCGGGCCTTCGACCTGAGCGCGCGCACCGCGCCGCCACCCTTCCGTGTCGACCGAGAGGAGTCCCAGCGGGGCCAGGGAGATGAAACGGAAGAACTGCGGCTCGCCGGCTGGTTTCGGGGCCATCGCCAGTCCACGCGCACCGAGGTGCTCCTCTATCCTGAGCCGGACATTCAATGGACTGATCGCGTGTCCGCGGGGCCGGGGCTCTTTTCCATCCGTGCCACTCCGGCGGTGGCGAATCGCTATGGCACCTCCAACAATGGCATCGTCGTCATCCTCG
>CALLZJ010000042.1 GCA_937858435.1 uncultured bacterium | reverse complement strand
GGCAGGAGGAAGCCCTCCTGCTCGAGCACGGTGCGAATCTCGCCGAACTCAGCCTGGCCCAAGGCCCGAATCCGCTGTTGCACGTGCTCCGCGCTGAGCCGGCCCGAGGCGAGTTGCTGGTTCAGTTCCACGTGGACATGGGCATGGAACAGATGACGCCAGTACTTGAGCAAGAGGGCCCCGCGACTCAGGTCCGCCATCTCCTCCGCCGACGGACGGGCCATCACAATCACCGTCGCCGGCAACTGGCGGTCGGGTTCCAGATCGAGCTCTTCTTGCTCGGCATGGCGGAACAACACTTGCCGGTCGAAAACCTGGCAGCGATCGTGGGGAATCTGTACCGCCAGGACCGGGACCTTGAACTCGGCCTGCACGATTCGGCGGAGGATGCGCGGCGTGACCAGCAACACCGCGGGATCGGTGTCACGCAGAATCTGCTTCAGCTCGTCGAGCTTCAGCCGCGGCTTCGCTTCCTCGCCCGCACCTGCCATGCTCTTCTCCGGATGCTACTGACGCCTGGGGCCGGCCGGTGCCGCTGCCGCCCCATCAGCGCTTATAACCCACCCCAGGGGCCAGAAGCAAGGACAAGCAGGGTAAAAGGAGATTGCGGTTTGCACCGCGCGCCTCTAATCTGGTGCAGATGGGCGGCCCTGCTCCCGGCGGGTTTAGCCATCGCCTTCTTCCAGGATGCCTTTCCATGAGCGACTTCAATTGGCTGGCGGTGCTCGTCGCGGCGGCAGCCTATTTCCTCCTTGGCGGCGCCTGGTATGCCCTCTGGGGCCAGACCTGGCTCCGGCTCCTGGGCAAACGCAAGGAGGAACTCAATCCCAGCGACCCTTACCCCTACTTCGTGGCCGCCCTGAGCGCGGTGCTCAATTCCGTCGTCATGGCCGTGCTCCTGGCCATGGCCCGAGCCCAGACCGTGGCCGAAGGGGTGGCCTTTGGCTTCTTGTGTGGCGCCGGCATCGCCGCGGCCACCGCCAAGAAACACTACGCCTTCTCCGGCTGGCCCTTCATGCTCTTCGTCATCGACTACAGTCTCGACATTCTCGGCTTCATCCTCATCGGCATCATCTTGACCCTTTGGCGCTAGGGAAATAGCAACCAGCGGGCGGCGAATGAGTGGGCATGAGGTGAATCGACCCCGGAGGCCGACTCGTGCCGCAGTGTCTCGAACATCCGCTCGTCCCCGGTCCATTGACTGGCCAACCACGCCGCAGCACGCCGGCTGCTTCCCGCATAAGTGAAGTGCCTGCCCCATGAAGCCGATTCATGACGATCTGACCTTGCCTCCAGCCCCGACGCTTTCTCGTGAGGAAGCGGCACCGAACGCCGTGCCGACCGCCCTGGCCCCGGCGGGCTACGAACTGCTGGAAGAAGTCGGGCGGGGCGGCATGGGCGTGGTTTACAAGGCCCGTCAGCTCGCACTCAAACGGCTGGTCGCCCTCAAAATGATCCTGGCAGGCGGCCACGCCGGCTCCGAACTGCTCGGCCGCTTCCGGGCCGAAGCCGAGGTCGTGGCCCGGCTCCAACACCCGCACATCGTCCAGATTTACGAGGTCGGGACGCTGGCCGACGCCCACGGCACCGAGCACCCTTTCATGGCGCTCGAGTTCATCGACGGGCCTGCCCTCTCCAGCGTCCTGGCCACGACGCCCCTGCCGCCGCGGGCCGCCGCTCAGCTCGTGGCCCAGCTCGCCGACGCCATGCATGCCGCCCATGGTCAGGGCATCATCCATCGCGATCTCAAGCCAGCGAACGTCCTCGTCGCCACCCGACCGGCCGACACTGCTTCCGGCAGCCACCCGGGGACCGATCCCGCCACCGAGGCTTCGCCGCTCCAGGGGGCGGTCGCCAAGATCACCGACTTCGGGCTGGCCAAGCAGCTTGACCTCGACAGCCAGCAGACCCGCACGGGGGCCATTCTCGGGACGCCGAGCTATATGCCGCCCGAGCAGGCTGAGGGTCGGGCCATCACGCCCAGCGTCGATGTCTACGCCCTGGGAGCGATTCTGTACGAGTGCCTGACGGGCCGGCCGCCGTTCAAGGCGGCGACGCCTCTGGACACGGTCATGCAGGTCGTCTCCACTGAGCCGGTCCCACCCCGGCGGTTGCAGCCCCTGACCCCCGCCGATCTGGAGACCATCTGCCTGAAATGCCTGGAGAAGATGCCCGCCCGCCGGTACGCCTCTGCCCAGGAACTCGCTGCCGACCTGCGGCGCTTTCTCGCTAACGAGCCGATCCAGGCCCGGCCGGTCGGCCCGCTGGGTCGGCACAGCAAGTGGGTCCGACGTCAGCCGCTGCTCGCCGTCCTGACCTACGCCTGTTTCCTGGTCTTCGTCCTCGCCCTGTGGGAATGGCGCGAAGCCACGCGCGCTCAGAGCCTGGCCGAACAGCGCCAGCGCGATCTCCAGCAAGAACGCGACGCCGCCGACGCCCAACGGCAGCGCGCCGAGGCGGAAGCGCTCCGCGCCCGCCGCTTCTACTATGCCGCCGACGTGAACCTCGCCCAGCAAGCCATGACCACCCATCAGGGCCAGCGCTTGCTCGCCATCCTGGAACGCCAGGTCCCCGAGCCCGGCCAGACCGACCTGCGGACGTTCGAATGGCATTACCTGCATGGCCGCACGCGCACCCAGTCGCGGGCCATCACCCTGGAGCCCGGCGCCAGTCTTGACCGCATGGTCGCCGTCGGCGCTGGCCAACAGCTCCTGGCTCTCGTCTCGGGCCGTCGGGAAGGGAAGGGCTTCCTGGAAGTTCGCCTGCTCAACGCCCAGGACGGAACCGAACTGCAGCGCTGGCCCTCCGCGGGGGTCGCACTCGACGTCAGTCTGGACGGCACGTTAATGGCTTACAGCGCCGGCAGCAACGAGGTGCTGGTTCGCCGGCTCGCTGACGGTGAGATGGTGCTCCGGCTGCCGGACATGGGAGCGCTGGTGAGTCATGTCGCCTTCGCACCCGGCGGCGATCTGCTGGCCGTCGTGTCGATGCCCCCCATGCCGCAGCAGGATCGCGATATGGCCGCGGTGCGCCAGTTGCAAGCGACCCGCATGGTGCGCTTCTTCAGCATGAAGGGCGAGACGGTGTCCGTACCTCTTCAGACACCGGGCACCAGCTTCTTTGCCGTCAGCGTGGCGTTCGCCCCCGACGGCAAGCACTTCGTCGTGGGTGGCGCCGGCGCTAGCATCAGCCAGCCCATGCCAGGCGGCATCGTGGCCCTCTTTGACTGGCCCAGTGGCCAACTGGTGCGCGTCCACTCGGGCCTGCCCGCCGTGGTGCCGCGCGTCCATTTCACTCCCGATGGCACACGATATGCCGCTGCCAGCGGATCAACGCTCCTGGCCTGGGAAACCGCCGACGGCACCGAGCGGTTGCGCGCGGCAGCCCACGCCGACGCCATCCATGCCACCGCGCTGGCCCGGAGCGCGCCTTTGCTCGTGACCGCCGACCTGGCCGGCGCGACCATGCTCTGGAACCTGAATGGGGGTCGTCGCCTCTTCGCCGGGTATGGCCACAGCGGCGCGGTCCACTCCGCTGCCTTCCTCCATGGAGATCAACAGTTCGTCACCGGCGGCGCGGACGGTCGTATCGCCTTCTGGTCGACCTCTCCTCCCCAGTCAGAACTGACGCTGCACCTGCCCACAGGACGCACCTTTCCCCGCGCCGCCTTCCAGGAAGCCACGTTTTCACCGAGCGGCCAGACTCTCGCCACCATGGACGTGAACGACGTCGTTCTTTGGGATTCCCAGACCTGGACCCGGAAGTCCTCCTTCCGCATCGCTGAACGTGAGGTCGGATTCGCCATCGTGCGCTTGCTCTTTACCCCGGCGGAAGACGCCATCGTCGCCATGGGCTCCGACGGGCAAGGCAGTGTCTGGTCGCTCACGGGCCAGAAGCTGGCTGAGATCAAGATGCCGCCCGATGAGCAAGGCGCTTTGCAGTTCAATGCCGCCGGTACTCACCTCCTGGGTCGACACCAACGTTGGCGCATCAGCGACTGGCGCGTCGAACCCGTGGCGGAGCCCGGCCCCGTTCCGCGTTGGTGCAGCCCAGACGGTAAGCTGGCCCTGGCCTGGGAGCGGGACCAGGCCTTCAATGCGGACGGCACCGCCACCCGGCCGCACGAGCCACAGGCCACGGGCACTTCGGAGGTCTTGCTCTTTGAAACGGAAACGGGCCGCATCCGCTGGCGCTGGTCGCTGCCCGCCCGGCAGCTCCAGCATGCGGCCTTCTCCCGGACAGGAGATCAAGTCGCCATCGGCGCTGGCGACGGTCGCATCTGGGTGTACGATGTCGGCTCGGGTGGCGTTCGGTCCGCGCTCAAGGGGCACCTCCGTGCCATCTGGTCGTTGGCATTTGCTCCGGACGGCCAGACTCTGGCCTCCGCAAGCCTCGACGGCACCGTCCGCCTTTGGGACCCACACATCGGACAGGAAAGGCTCATGTTCAAGAACGACCCACTGGTCGGAGGCAGTGTGGCCTTTGCCCCGGACGGTCGCACCCTGGCCATCGGCTGGGGCCAGAACCCGCTCAATCCCATCCGGTCCGCGACGACGACCGTCTACGTGACCGTTCCGCTGGCCCCGAACCTCACGCCCCTACGCCCCGCAGCTCCTGCCCAGCCACCCATCAGCTTGAGAGGCCCGCCCGGGACCGTCAGGCCCAGTCGCTGAAGGGTCTGGGTGGGGTAGATCACAAGAGCTAGCGGCGAGAGTCGAACTCGCAACCTGCGGTTTACAAAACCGCTGCTCTGCCATTGAGCTACGCTAGCGCTGGTCGGAACGGAGCTTTAGGGCCAAGCGGCTTGGTCATCCATTGACTGCACCGCTGCCGCTTCGCGGTCCAGGCCTTGTTCCGACTTCCTCCTTCAAGATTATACATCCCGAATCGGCCAGACGCCGCTCCCTGGTCGCCTCCGATCACAGGAGCAAGCCGGTCGGTCTGACTCTTGAAAGAGCGGCGGGCACGATTCTGGTTCGCAGTCTTGGAGCAAGGCTCGTGGGTTAGCGCTCGCGGCCTGCAACCATCGCGTGCTAGGCCTCAGCCAGGTTTCGGTCCTGAGCCTTGGAGAGCGACACGAAAACATCTTCAAGCGTTGGCTCGGCCTCTAGGACGCGCAGGTGGGGGTCGTCCAGCCCCATCTCCGCGAGTGTGGCGTCGGCGTCGACCAGAGCGTGGATGGCCGCCCCGAAAAGCGTGGCCTCCCGGACCGCCGGGCGTTCACGAAGCTGACCCACGCGGGTGGCCGCGTCGCTCCCCAGGATTTCAAGCCAGCGCGTACCTGGCGGCGTTACGCCGGGCATGTGCTTGAGGTCACTGGGCGTGCCGAGAGCCAGCATCTTGCTCAAGTAGATGTAACCCACCCGGGCACAGCGTTCGGCCTCGTCCATGTAGTGAGTGGTCACGAAGAGCGTGATGCCCTGGGCCGCCAGGCGAAAGAGCAGGTCCCACAGGTCGCGGCGGGCCACGGGGTCGACGCCGGCCGTGGGTTCGTCGAGGAACACCAGCCGCGGCCGATGGATGAGCGCGCAGACCATGGCCAGCCGTTGCTTCCACCCGCCGGAGAGATGCTGGGCCCGTTTGTGCAAGTAAGGCCCCAGGCCCGTGAGTTCGATTAGCTCCGTCTGGCGTTCGCGGGTCGCCTGGGCCGAGAGACCGTAGATGCCCGCGTAGAAGTCCATGTTCTCCTGGGCGGTGAGGTCCTGGTAGAGCGAGAACTTCTGGGACATGTAGCCGATCTGGGCCCGGATCCGTTCGGCCTCGGTGGCGACGCTCCGGCCGAACACGAAGGCCGAGCCGCCGGCCCAAGGGATCAGGCCGCAAAGCGCCCGGATGAGGGTGGTCTTGCCGGAGCCGTTCGGCCCCAGGAGCCCGAAGACCTCGCCCGTCGTCACGGTGAGATCGACGCTATCGACCGCGGTGAAGTTGCCAAACCGGACGGTCCCCTGCCGTAAGTCGATGACGGGGGCACCGGCAGCGGCCGAGGGCATGAGCGCGGCTCCTACGCCGACAGGTCCGGCAGGGAGGGCAGCACGAAGCGGGCCCCGACCTCGAACTGGCCGTCCGAAAGGGGATGGGTCCGCAGGACGGTGGCCGGCACGGTGATGGCACCAAGTTCCGAAGTCATGACCTGCACGTAGATGTCACGGGTCGGCAGGCGGAACGGAGCCATGAAGGCAATGCCATGGCGGGAGATGTTGCGACCATGGCAGCACATGCCGTCGCCGAGCTGCCCGGCGAAATTGGGATAGATCCAGAGCGGGTAGTCGAGCCCGAAGCGTTCCTGGGACCGATGCTCGGCCGTGGCCAAGAGGTAGGTGCGCAGGCTGTAGACGAGCGGCGGACCAAACTGCTGGACCGCCTCGCGGCCCTCTTCGGGGTACTTGCCCTGATATTCGACCTGGATGAGCACTTCAGACAACTTTGATTCGGGCATGCGTGACGGCGAGATGTGGACGCGGATCTCGAGATAGTCTTGCCCGCCCCGGACGAGCCGCCGCCAGAACTTCTGGGGCAAGTCCATGCGGCAAACAAAAGCGTCCGCGCTGGAGCTGATGAGCTGGGCCTGCCATTGGTGCAGAAAGCCCTCGAGCTTTTGCTGGGCCATCCCGGCCGGCAGCCAGGCGGCACAGCGATGGGTCAGGGCGCCGGAGTCTTCGATGTGGTAGCGGATGCCGCCCTGCTCCCGGACCACGGTGGCGTAGGCCGCGAGCTGAACCAGTTGATTGACGGCGCGCTCCGTGGCAATCGCAGCCTCGCTGGCGTCCTGGGGCTGGGGCACGGCACCGGCATAGGCGGGGAATTGCGTCTCGCGGGCCGAGGCCGGCGCCGCCGTCTCCAAGGCCTTGACCAACTCAGCGGCCGAACCGAAGCGTTTGGCAGGCTCGGGGTGCAGGGCCCGCTGCATCACTTCCGCTTCGTGCGGTGGCAGCAAGCTCAGGTCGTGGTGAGCCTTGAGCCGCTGCTCGCGCAGGGCCTTGCCGTGCGTGCCGTGGTGGGTTTGTCGGCCCGTCAGCATCTCACAGTAAATGAGGGCGAGGCTGTACTGGTCGCTGGACCGGGTGAACTGGTTGTCGAAGATCTCCGGAGCCGCGTACTTGAGCCCCATGGGATCGAGGGGTTGGCCGGCGGGTAGCCAAGCCAGTTCCACCAGGCCGAAGTCCGCCAGGCGGGGCATGCCTCCCATCAGGACCAGGCTGCTCGGGGTCAGGCTCAGGTGGTGCAGTCCTTCCTGACGTTCAAGGAAGTCGAGCCCCTCGGCAGCAAAGCGGAGGTAAATCAGCAGTTCCTCACGGGGCACGCCCGGCAGGCCGAGCCCGACCGCCTCCTGAAAGCGGAGGCGGAGATTGAACTCGGGCCAGGGCGTGACCAGGACGAAGCGGCCCGCCTCGATCTCGACCGCGTCGATCGGCATGAGGCGGGGATGTTTGATGTAGCGCAGGTGGGCGGCGCGGCGCAGATCCTGCTCGGTCAGCACGTGCCGCCGGGCCAGTCCCGAGATGATCTTGACGCAGCGGAGTTGGTTCTTGCTATCCCGGGCGCGCCAAACTTCGACCAGGGGCGACTTCTGTTCACAACTGAGGAACTGAAAGCCGGGCAGCGACGTGGCGGACCCCGCCGACGCCGCTTCCTCGGGCTTGTCCTGGCGGATGTCGTGGGCGGAACTCGGCTCCGGGCGCGGAGCGTCCGGAGAAGGTAAAGCGCCGAGCGCGTCGGAAGATGGGGGCATGGCTGCTTTCGACGTCGAATTCGGGCGGTGCCTGCGAGTGCATGGCGACTGCCCTCATTCTACGCGAATCGGCTGGCGGTCAATGCTTGGGAGGGGATAGTGCCCGGGCGATGTCGGCGCCCCGGCTGAGAGGTCGGCAGGCTTAGCGGATTTCGCGACTGGTATCCCAAGCCAGGTAGGCCAGGATGCCCGAGGCGATGACGCCAAAGATGTCGAGGGCAATGCTGGCGCCAGCGAAGGGGAAGCCCAGGAACATGTCTAGGAGGAACAGCAGAGCGAACAAGGCGGAAACGCCCATCACTCCGTAACAAAGCCCCTTTTGCATCGGCCACCCTCAATTGCCGCGGCCGCCCCCCGCGTCACTCGGCATCGTCGCGTCGACCGGCACCGGAGACCGTCCTGCCCGAGCTTGGCCGATGTCAAACAGATCACGGGCCTCTGGGCGTGAGGCGGCATTTCATCCGTGGCGGAAAACGTCTCGCTATTGTAGCGGCTACCCTCAGCGACGCAACCTTTGTTCTTTCAGGTGTTCTCAACCCGTCCGGCTCCGGGCCGGTCTTGACCCGCGCGATCGGTATAGCCGAAAGTTCAGGTCGAGCCTTCCTCTTCCGGCAATTCCTCGGGATCGGCGGGCAGCTCGACCTCGCGCGGTGGGGCCGCCAACGCTGCCGCCTCGGCCGCCAACCGCTGCCGTTCCGGCTCGACCCTTACCCAACACTCCGGGCAGACCCCATGAGTGGCCCAGGCACTGGGAATCGAGCCCAGATGCTGTTGGACGTCCAACCAATACTGCTTATCGTCGCGGATTTTCTGGCAACTCGCACAGATGGGCAACAGGTGCCGGAGCGTCTCCAGTTGTTGTTGCGCGTCGGCGAGATAGCGATCGGCTTCGAGCAGACGTTCATGTAACTCCATGACCCGGACGCCACAGCGGACCCGGGCTTGCAGGTCGGTATGGTCGAAGGGCTTGGCCACGTAGTCGTCGGCACCGCTGCGAAGCCCCGCCGCCAGATCATCCCGGCCGTCGCGGGATGTCACGAGGATGAGATAGGGCTGGATTTCGATGTGAGTGGCCGCCCGCAGCCGCCGGCACAGGTCGGGGCCATGCATGCGCGGCATCATCCAATCGAGCAGGGCCATGCGGGGCGTATCGCTGTTGTTCCGCTGGAGGTTGTTCCAAGCCGCCTCGCCGTCCGAGACGACCGTGACGTGATGGCCCATCTTGACCAGGAGCGACTCCAGGAGACGCTGCGTGGTCGGGTTGTCTTCCGCGATCAGGATGTTCATCGGGCCTGGCTCGAAAAGTGCGAAGACGGTGACCGTGGTGCTGAATCCGCTTGGTTGTAACACGCAAAGACGCGGCGCAGCAACGATTTTTTTGTATGAGACCGGTAGCCCGCGCGCTGGCGCACCCGGGATTTGTTGGCATTCGGCCGCCTGGCGCGATAGTCTGTGGGCGCTGCGGGAATGAGGAGGCCCGGCCCCCCGCCATGGATGGGTTTCGTCCCCTGTTGGAAGCGCATCATGAGCATCGTCCGCGTCGGCCTTGGGGAATCGCGGCAATATGCCGAGGGATGGCAGGCGGTCTTCGGCAAAAAATCCAGTAACCGCTCAGCCAGCCGCGGCGACAGCCGCGCCGCCAAGAAGTCCCCACGCCGCAAGAAGTCCAAGAAAAAGTAAGCGCTCGGAGCCCATTGCATGGCGGCGCTCGCGGTCCGGGCTGCAAGACCCAAGGAGCGACCCCAACTGCCCGCTTGGCTGAACGGCGTCATCGGTGCCGCCGAT
>CALLZJ010000041.1 GCA_937858435.1 uncultured bacterium | reverse complement strand
CATCTCATCGAGCCAGTCGTCGAGGCGGTCCCACATGTTCTTGTTGTAGGCATCGGGCCCAGTCAGGCCGAGCCATCCGACGCCGACAGCGCGGCCGTTAGGGCAGGAGCTTCAAAACCACGTACCGCGACCACTGGCCCAGGCCCGGCACACGGTGAAGCAAGGCGGCATCGACCCGATCGAGCCAACGACGGCCAGGCAGACTTGGCCAGCGCCGGCGAAGCATACCCAGCAGTTGGAATGGATGAACCTCAACCAGGCGGAAGCAGCGGCGGAGCACGGCCAGGTCGGCGGCTCGGAGCGGTTCCTCGTCGGCGGAACGCTCCTTGTCGGGATACGCGCAGCGGCGGCGGGCCCAAGCCACCAACGGATTGCCGCCCCAAGGTTCGGCGGCAACGACCCAACCGCCCGGCCGCAACACGCGCCGCAACTCCGCCGCCGCCGTCGGCAGGTCGAGATGATGCAGGATCGCATGGGCCCAGACTCGGTCGAAGCTGCGGTCGGCAAAGGGGAGCCGTTCACCTGCCGCCTGCACGCCGGCCCAGCGCTGCGTGAGCCGATGGACGGCGGAACGGGCGGCCGCCTCGGCGACATAGCCCCCGGCCAGATCGAAGCCCACCACCTGAGCCCCACGCTCGGCCAGCAGGACGCCCGCCATGCCATGCCCGCAGCCGAAGTCCAGGACGCGCCGCCCGGCCACGTCCCCGAGCAGCGCGAAGGCTGGCCGCAACCAAGTCTCGTGGTCCAGATAGGCGTCGGCGTCGACGCGCAGCGCCTCGGGCCCGGCGGCCAGTGTCTCCCAGCGCCGGCGGGCTTGTTCTTCGTGGAACGCACGCTCCGCGTGCTGCCGGGTCATGTTCCGTCTACTTTCCCAGATGGGTGCGATACATCTCCGGGTCGAAGCCCACCAGGAGAGTGGTGCCGACCCGGGCCGTCGGTGCCCGGAGCTTGCCGGTCGGACCGAGCAGGAGTTCGAGCAACGTCGCCTCGCCGGGCTGCTGGGTCAGGTCGATCTCGATCACCTTGCGGCCGCGCGTCGCCACCAGCCGCTTCATGCCGGCGAGCAAGGCCAGCGCCTTGGCGCGGTCGTGTGGGTCCTGCTTGGCGTCGACCACTTGGGCCGACTCGCACCGCTGCTGGGCAAGAAACTCTTGCAACTTCTGGCAAGTGTTTCAGCCCTTGCGGTGGTAGAGCCAGTCGAGGTGCTGCATGGGACCTCCTGGAGGCCGAGCCCGGATCAGCGGACGGGGCCGATCGCCAGGCAGGCGTTGTGGCCGCCGAAACCGAAGCTGTTGATCAGAGCCGCCGAGACCTTCATTTCGCGCGGCTGATTGGGCACATAGTCCAGGTCGCATTCGGGATCGGGCGTATCGAGGTTGATCGTCGCATGAACGATGTTGCGCGTGATCGCCAGGGCCGTGACGATGGCAGCGATGCCACCGCTGGCCCCGAGGGTATGACCGATCTGGCTCTTGGTGCTGTTGATGGCGATCTTGGGGGCATGAGCGCCGAAGACGCGCTTGATGGCCACGGTCTCCGCCACGTCGCCGAGCGGCGTGCTCGTGCCGTGGGCGTTGATGTGGTTGATCTGTTCGGGCTGGAGCTGGGCGTCGCGCAGGGTCAGTTCCATGGCTTTGGCCGCGCCGCTGCCATCGGGGCAGGGAGCGGTGATGTTGAACGAGTCGGCCGTGGTGCCGTAGCCGAGCAGTTCGGCATAGATGCGGGCACCGCGCCGGCGGGCATGCTCCAGGTCTTCGATGACCAGGATGCCGGCCCCCTCGGAGAGGACGAAGCCGTCGCGGTCCTTGTCCCAGGGCCGGCTCGCCTTTTCCGGAGCGTCATTGCGTTCGGAGAGGGCCCGGGCCTGGATGAAACCGGACAGGCCCATGGTGGTCATGGCGGCTTCGGAGCCGCCGGTCACGATGACGTCGCACTCGCCGTACTGGATCATCCGCATGGCATCGCCGATGGCATTGGCCGCGGAGGCGCAGGCCGTGGAGACGGCGAGGTTGGGGCCGCGGAAGCCATGGTAGATGGAGATCTGGGCCGGAGCGGCGTTGGACATCAGCTTGGGGATGACGAAGGGGCTGACGCGGGTGGGCCCGCTCTTGACGAGCTTGAGGTGTTGCTCTTCGAATTCGTTGAGGCCGCCGATCCCCGAGCCGATGACGCAGGCGATCCGCCAGGGATCGGTTTTGGCGGGCTGGTAGACGTTTTCAAGGGAGTCGTCTTCGATCTTGATGAGTTCGAGGCCGCTGTCCTTGATGGCTTCGATGCCGGCCAGCAGGGCGAACTGAGCGAAGCGGTCGAGGCGACGGGCGAGACGCACGTCGATGTGGGGGGCGAGTTCGAGCTTACGAACTTCGCCGCCGAACCGGACCTTGTAGGCACTGGCGTCGAAGAGGGTCCAGGGGCCGATGCCGCTCTTGCCGGCGAGCAGGTTGTCCCAGAGCTCGGTGACGCGATTGCCGAGGTTGGTGACGACGCCCATTCCGGTGATGACGACACGGCGGCGCGACATGGAAGGCTCCTGCCGAGAATGCGTGAGTTGGAAAAGAAGCACGTTCGCCAGAAGGCGGAACGACAAGGACCGGCGGACAGCGGCTAGAGCCGCGGGCCGACGGTCAACCAGGTGGCAAACGACGCACGGCAGCCGCGAACGCGGACCCTAGCCGCCCGCCTTGGCCTTCAGCTCTTTCTCGATGAAATTCACCGCCTCGCCGACGGTTTGAATCTTGTCTTGCTGGTCTTCGGGAATGTTGATGTCGAACTCTTCTTCCAGGTCCATGACGAGTTCGACCACGTCGAGCGAGTCGGCATTGAGGTCCTTGAGGAACGACGTGTCCTTGGACACTTGATCCTTGCTGACGCCCATTTGCTCGCTCACGATCTCAACCACGCGAGCCATGATGTCTTGGGTAGTCATGGTGGACGAACCCTCCAGGTGAGCAGGGGATAACAGGTGCAAGATCGCAATGATCGACGAGTCTGCTCGCAGCGCATCATACCGGCTCGTGGGGATTCGGCAAGGGTCGAGCGGCTGGAGCGGTGCTCGGTGGGCCAACCGCGAGCCGCCGGCAGCGGGTAGTCTAGGGAATGTAGATAAACCTGAGGCAGGTCCTTGGGTGACCGATTACCGGCCCAAATCGGGGCCAGATCGGGGCGGATTAGCTTTGCGGACGGCGGATTTTCTCCAAGATAAACCTTGGTCCGCCCTTGGGGCGGCAAGAGCACCATGTCCATCTAAAGCGCGGCCTGACCGGTCCGCGTCCATGAGGAGACACGATGCCACATGATCCAATCTGGCACGCCCAGCCGGCAGCCGACGTCGCCAAGCACCTGGAAACCGATCCACGCACGGGTCTGAGCCTGGCCGAAGTTGCTCGGCGCCAGTCTGAATATGGCCCCAACCAGTTGAAACGTCAGACCGGCCCCGGCGCCCTGCTCGCGTTCCTGCTCCAGTTCCACCAGCCGCTGGTCTACATTCTGCTGGCGGCGGCCGTGGTGACCGGATTGCTCGATGAGTACATCGATGCGGCCGTCATTTTCGGCGTGGTGCTGGTCAATGCCATCGTCGGCTTCATTCAGGAGTCACGGGCCGCCAAGGCGATCGACGCCCTGGCCAAGACGCTGGTAGTGCCGGCCACGGTGCGGCGTGACGGCCGGGTGCAGCGCATCTCCGCCGTCGAGCTGGTCCCGGGCGACATCGTGCTGGTGGCGAGCGGTGACCAGGTGCCGGCCGATCTGCGGCTGGTGCAAGCGCGCGACCTGCGCGTGGCCGAGGCCGCCCTCACCGGCGAGTCGCTCCCGATCGAGAAGCAAGTCGATCCGCTGCCGGAGGACACGCCGCTCGCCGACCGCAAGAACCTGGCGTTCGCTTCGGCCTTGGCGACGTACGGCCAGGCCGTCGGGATCGTGATTGCCATCGGCTCGAAGACCGAGGTGGGCAAGATCCAGGAGTTGATCCACTCGGCCGAGGACTTGAGCACGCCGCTGACCCGTGACATCGCCAAGTTCAGCCGCTGGCTTATGGTCGTGATCCTGGGCGTGGCGGGTTTCACCGTCGCCGTCGGCACGATCCAGGGCCAGGAACTGGTCAACCTGGTCCATGCCCCGGGCGCCCTGGCCGGGGCGGCCCTTCCCCAAGGTCTGCCCGCCGCCGTCACGGTCGTCCTGGCGACCGGCGTCTGGCGGATGGCGGCTCGCCACGCCATCATTCGCAAGCTACCCGCCGTCGAGGCCCTGGGGAGTACCTCGGTCATTTGTTCCGACAAGACCGGCACCCTCACCGAAAACCAGATGACCGTGCAGAAGGTGTGGACCGGGACCCGCTGGTTCGGCATCACGGGCAGCGGCTACGACCCGACCGGCGACATTCGTTGCGAGGACGACTCCGGCGACAACCGGCCCCGTGAGTTGCTCGAATGTCTGAAGGCCGGCATGCTCTGCAACGACAGCCGGATCGTGCAGAAGGATGGCCGCTGGGAGATCGAGGGCGACCCGACCGAGGCGGCCCTCTTGGCGGCGGGACGGAAGGCGGGCCTCAACGAGGCCGAATTGGAACGGCAGATGCCGCGGCTCGACGTGATTCCGTTCGCCTCCGAAAACCAGTACATGGCGACGCTGCACGATCGAGGCCCGGGCAAGAGCCGCATCGCCTTTGTCAAGGGATCGGTGGAGGTGCTGGCTTCGCGCTCCCCGGACGTGGATCGCGGCCAGGTTCAGGCCGCCGCCGAGGAGATGGGAAAGCAGGGGCTGCGCGTGTTGGCCTTCGCCTGCAAGGAGATTCCCGTCGAGGAGAATCAGCTCACGACCGGCCACATCGAAGACAAGCTGAACTTCCTGGGGCTGCAAGGGATGATCGACCCGCCGCGCTCGGAAGCGATCAAGGCGGTGGCCGCCTGCCGCGGGGCCAAGGTCGAGGTGAAGATGATCACCGGCGACCATGCGACGACGGCGTCGGCGATCGCGACGCAGCTCGGCATGGGGGCGGGCAAGTCGGGGATCGCTCCGCCGGTGCTCACGGGCCGGGAGCTGGAAAAACTCTCCGACTCCGAGCTGGCTGACAAGGCCGAGGAGGTCTGCGTCTTCGCCCGGGTCACTCCTGAGCAAAAGCTGCGGCTGGTGAAGGCCCTGCAGAGCCGGGGGCGCGTGGCCGCCATGACGGGCGACGGCGTCAACGACGCTCCCGCCCTCAAGCAGGCCGACATCGGCGTGGCCATGGGCATCACCGGCACCGAGGTGGCCAAGGATGCCGCCGACATGGTGCTCACCGACGACAATTTTGCCTCCATCGTCGCCGCCGTCGAGGAAGGGCGGGGCGTCTTCGACAATCTGTCCAAGTTCATCGTTTGGACCTTGCCCACGAACCTGGGCGAGGGACTGGTCATCCTGGTGGCCGTGCTTTGTGGCATTGTCCTGCCCATCCTGCCGGTGCAGATTCTCTGGATCAACATGACGACCGCGGTCTTCCTGGGCATGATGCTCACCTTCGAGCCCAAGGAACCGGACCTGATGCGGCGGCCGCCCCGCGATCCCCGCCAGTCCTTCCTGACCCTCGATCTCATCCGCCGGATGGTGCTCGTGGGACTGGCCATGCTGGCCGGTGCGTTCGGTCTCTTCAACTATGAGTTGCACCAGGGCGGCCACGAAACCACGGAGCATGCCGAGGCCGTCGCCCGCACCGTGGCCACCACGGTCTTCGTCATGGTCGAGGCTTTCTATCTGTTCAACTGTCGGCACCTGCGCCGGACCTTCCTGGGTGGTGACTACTTCGATAACCCTTGGGCCTACGCCGGCTTTGGAGCCATGATCACGGCGCAGCTCCTGTTCGTCTATGCTCCGTTCATGAACCTCGCCTTCCACTCCGCCCCCATGTCCCTTGGAGCCTGGGGCCGCGTGCTGGCGATCGCCATCACCGTCTTCTTCGTCGTCGAGGCGGAGACCTGGTGGGTCAATCGTCGCCGCTTGAAGGTCACCGGTCAGGCGCATGACAGGAAAGGAGATTAGCATCGTGACGAGTCTACCCATCGGGCGTTGGGGATCGGTGGCGCTCCTGCTGGCGGGGCTCGCCTGCCTCGGGAGCGCGTCGACCGGTCAGGCGTCCCTGTCGGCCGCCGACGCCACCTCGCACCTGACCGCCTTGCTCGCAGGTGTGGAGACCATCGTCGGGCCAGGCTCACCGGGTGGCGTGGTCGCGTTCGGCGCGAAGGCCTTTCCGGTCGTGGCCGGGGGCCAGGGGCCGCGCGACGCCGTCGTCGCCGCCGCCGAGTGGGAACGCGGCCGGGTCGTGATCCTGGGCCACACTGGCTATCTGGACCCCGCGAACTTCGGCGTGCGCGATACCGCCACCTTCCTTCGCAACCTGCTCTTCTGGACGGGGAACAAATCCAAGCCGCGCGTCCTGGTGCTGGGCAACAACGCACTCGTGGACTGGCTCCAGCAGCAAGGGCTAACGGCCGCCGCGGGTCAGCCGCGCGGCTGGGCCAACCAGCTTGCCGGGGTCGACGTGCTGATCGGCAAGGAGAACGAGTTCTCTAGCCCCGAGCACCGCACCGCCGCCGAGCGCTTCGCCCGACGCGGCGGCGGGCTCATCCTCGCCAGCACCGGTTGGGGTTGGCTGCAACTCAATCCCGGGAAGAACCTCAGCCGCGACCACCCGGGCAATCGGCTGCTGGTCCGGGCCGGGCTGGCCTGGTCGGGCCAGTTCGTGGGCAAGACCGATCGGGACGGCTTCAAGACCGCCCCCGTCCCCGAGACGATGCTGCACGCGGGGCGCGCTCTCGATGCCTTTGAGAAACAGTCCCAGCTCAGCGCCGATGAACGGCGGCAGGCCCAGCACACCTTGTCCGCCACCATCGCCGTCCTGCCCGCCGGCGAGCCCATCATCGTGACGCGGATGCGGGAGCTGCGCCGCCGGCATGGCGATGCCGTCATCCCCACTGCCAAAAAGCCGATCCGCTCCGACGACGGCCTCAAGCGCTTGCTCGTGGCCTGGGACGTGCATCAACTGCTCGCGCTGCCCGTGGAAGAGATCAAGGCCCACCCTGCGGCCGCCGAGTTTCCCGGCAGCGTGCCGCCCGCGGCCCGGCCCGAGACCCGCACCCTCACCGTCGACACCAGCATCCCCGGCTGGCACAGCACCGGACTTTATGCCGTCCCCGGCCAGCCGATCACCGTCACGGTCGCCCCGGCTGCCGCGGCACTTGGCCTGTCCGTGCGGATCGGCAGCCACTCCGACAGCAACTGGCACCATGACCGCTGGCAGCGGCTGCCCGAAGTCTGCCGGGTCTGGCCGATCTCGGCTGCCCGGACCCGGGCCGCGAACGGCCTGGGCGGGCTGGTCTACATGGTTGTGCCGGACCGCGGCGTCGAGCCGGGCCGCTTCGACGTCAAAATCGAAGGGGCGGTGCCGGCTCCCTTCTTCGTCCTGGGTGAGACCAGCGAGGAAGAGTGGATCAGCCGCCTCAGCAAACTGCCCGGCCCCTGGGCCGAACTGGCCACGAGCAAGCTCATCATCACCGTGCCCAGTCGGGTGGTGCGAGAGCTGCGCAACCCCGTGGAACTGATGCAGGCCTGGGACCGGGTCATGGATGCCTGTGCGGAGCTGAAGCGCGTGCCCGCCGAGCGACGGCGGCCGGAGCGCTTCGTCCTCGATGAACAAATCAGTGCCGGCTACATGCACTCGGGCTACCCGCTCATGGCCCACCTGGACGTGGAGCGGACGATCGTGGATGCGGCCAAGGTCGCCGGCGGTCAGGATATGTGGGGCTTCTATCACGAGATTGGCCACAACCATCAGGAGCCAGAGTGGACGTTCGACGGCACCACCGAGGTGACCGTGAATCTGTTCACGATGTATGCCCATGAGAAGGTGGCGGGCCGAGCCGACATGGGCACCGAACTCACCACCCCGGCCAAGCTGCAGGAGAAGATCAAACCCTACTTCGGCAGGGGGGCCAAGTTCGAGGAATGGAAGAGCGATCCCTTCCTGGCCCTGTGCATGTACATCCAGCTTCAGCAAGCGTTCGGTTGGCAGGCCTACCAGGATGTGTTCGAGGAGTACCGCAAGCTCCCGCGCCATGAACGGCCCCGCAGCGACGACGAGAAGCGCGACCAATGGCTGGTCCGCTTCTCGCTCCGGGTCGGCAAGAACCTGGGGCCCTTCTTCGAGGCCTGGGGCGTGCCGACTTCCGCCGAAGCCCGAGGCAAGGTCGCCCATCTGCCGCTCTGGATGCCGCCCGACTTTCCACCGCAGTGACCCCGTTTCCCGATTGGATCTGATCCCCCACTCTCGTCAGGTCATGCTGCCCACGTGACGTCCACTTCGCCCGAGCCAATCGTCGTCGACCAGTTGGCGTATGCCTACCCCGACGGCCGGTCCGCGCTGGTGGATGTGTCGCTTGATGTGCCGGCCGGGTCGGCGGTGGCCATCGTCGGTCCGAACGGTGCGGGCAAGACCACGCTGCTCATGTGCCTGGCCGGAGTGCTGACGCCCAGCCGGGGCCGTCTCCGCGTCGGACCGCTCGACCCGACCCAGGGCGGCGATCGCAAGCGGCTGCCGGAGTTGCTCGGCGTCTTGTTCCAGGACAGCGACGACCAGCTCTTTTGCGCCACAGTGCGTGAGGATGTGGCCTTCGGACTTCTCAACCAGGGCCGCTCCTGGGCCGAAGCGATGCCCGTGGTCGACGCCGTCCTGGCTGACCTGGGACTCGCCGAGTTGGCGGACCGTTCGCCCCACCGCCTCTCCTCGGGTGAGAAGCGGAAGGTGGCGCTGGCCGGGCTGCTCGCCGTCCAGCCCGCGGTGCTCCTGCTGGACGAACCCACGGCGGGCCTCGATCCCCGCGGCCGGCGCCAACTCACCCAGTGCCTGGAACGGCCGCCCCAGACCAAGCTCTTGGCCCCCCATGACTTCGACCTGATCCTCGACCTGTGCCCCCGCTCCGTGCTCCTGGACGAAGGCCGACTCTGGGCCGACGAATCAACCTCGACCTTGCTGGCTCGCGGCGACTTCCTGGCTGCCCATGGCCTGGAGCCGCCGCGCACCTGGGCGACGTTCTCCCAGCCCGGGACGCCACCCCAGTCGTCCGCCTGACCCTGGCTCCGCTGGTTCTTCGAGATTGCACCCCGTGGCGCGCCCCACCCGTTCATCTCCGGCGATATCGCGCGGCCTGTTCCGCGTCGGCCGGCACTGGCTGACCTCGGGGTTGTGCTTGGGGCTCTTGGCGGTCGTGCTCGTCCTGCCGCTCCTGGCCCTGGTGGTCGAGGCGATTCGGCAGCCGACGGCCTGGCGCGTCTGGCTTGAAGTGGATCGGCTCGCGGGGCTGGCCGGTCGCAGCTTGCTGCTGGCCGCCGCCGTCGTCGCAGCGGTCATGCCCCCGGCCACGTTCCTGGGCTGGTTGCTCTTTCGGACGAATCTACCGGGACGGCACTGGGCGCAGGTGCTTTTCCTCTTCGCATTGGTGCTGCCGATCGCCGTCACCGTGTGTGGCTGGGTGTTGTTCTGGCAGTGGATAGGAGCGCCGATGCGGGTCGAGCCCGGCTGGCGCTTCCTGGCCGCCGTCGGGCTCCATGCGGTCATCGCGCTGCCCCTGGCGACCT
>CALLZJ010000040.1 GCA_937858435.1 uncultured bacterium | reverse complement strand
CGCCTGGTGCACCGCCGGGGCCAGCACCATCCAGTTGACGGCCAGGAGCAAGAGGGCCAGTGCCAGCAGTCCGAGCCGAATCTTGCCCAGCCAACCGGGCACGGTCGCCAACCAGACGGCCGTCAGCACGGTGACGATGCCCACGGCAGCCTGGAAGGGGAAGTAGCGCTGAAACAGGATGTCCAGCACCTCGCCAGCCACCCGAGTGCCGGCCTTGGCGTCGCTCAGTTGCAGCCAATGGTCTGGTCGGGTCATGAGTTCGGGGACCTTGCCGATGATCGGCAGGGCGGTGAAGAAGCTGAAGAAGAACATGGCGCCGGCCCACAGCCCCAGGGCGACGAGGTGGACCATCTTGACCAGGGTCAGCAACATGGCAGCTTCTCACGGTGTAGACTTCGGGGCGCGGCCGCGGCTTTAAGCCGACTCGGAGGCAGGGTTTGTTCTACGGCCCACGCGTGGCTCGGTCCCAGCGAGCAAACGGCTCATGTTGGTGCGATGCCGAACAATGACTAGAGTAGCCGCGGCCAGGCACATGGCCGTGGCTGCCCGCTCGGAGGGAGCGAACGCCGCCTGGCCCGCCCAGATCAACTGGGCCACGGCCAGGCCCACAGCGGCGATGATCGATGCCAGCGAGACATAGCGGAACGGTAGGAAAGTCCCAAGCCAGACGCCCACGGCGACGGCCGCGGGCCAGGGGGCCAGCACGGCCACGACTCCAGCCCCTGTGGCCACGCCCTTGCCGCCACGCAGTCCCAGGTAGGCCGGGAACAGATGTCCCAGAATGACGGCCATGCCGACCAGGGCGGCCACGTCGGCACTCGTCAGCCCCTCGAGCGTGGCCGGGGTCCAGACGTATAGCAGCATGCCAACGGGCACCAATCCCTTGACGAGATCGAGCAAGAAGACAACTGGAAACCACTTCCAACCCAACACCCGGCCCACGTTCGTGGCGCCGATGTTGCCGCTGCCATGCTGGCGAATGTCGACACCGCGCACCAGTCGCACCAGCACATAGCCAAACGGGATCGAGCCGATCAGGTAACCGGCGAGCAGGAGCAGCACGAGGGTCAGCATGACGGGCTCGGGGTCAAGCAGCAGCCTTCCGCGCGATCGCCGCCCGGAGGACGTTCAACAAGTCGCGGTAATGATCCGCCATGGTCCAGGCGTCGGCAGCCTGCCGGGCCACTCGGGCCAGAGCAGCACGGCGGCCATCCTCACAGAGTTGTTCTATGTTCCGAGCCAGGGTGCCGACATCGTGGGCATCGAGCAGGGTGAGTTCGGCCAGTGGCGGCGGCAAGAGCTCATGGGCTCCGTTCGATCGGGACGTGATGACGGGCAGACCGCAAGCCAGCGCCTCCAGGGTCACGAGGGCACATGGATCGTAGAAGCTCGGATGGACCAGGAAGTCGGCAGCGTAATAGGCATCGCGGACGTCGGGCAGGTAGCCCAGGAAACGCACGCGCTCGGCACAGCCGAGTTGGTGGGCCAGCCTTCGCCACCGGCCAACGCGGGCATCCCCACAGACCAAGAGGCGGAAGCGGTCACTGGCGACCCGGGCGGTGGCCCGTAAGAGCGGTTCGAGCCCCTTGAGCCGGTAGTTGTGGCCGACGAACAACCCTGCCACGGCAGTGGATTCGAGCCCCAGCCGCTCGCGGAACTGGCTCCGCCGTGCCGGTCGATCCATGGCCAGCACGCGCTCTGCCGGCACGGCATTGGGTACGACATGGATCAGCGGCGGCTTCAGCCCATAATAGTCTGCTCCATGGTCCGCCACCCAGCGACTGGGAACGACGATTAGGGGCTGGGCGGTTAGCTGCCGCCTTTCGAGCAGTCGATAGGACCAAAAGGCCGGGTTTAGCCGCTGCAGCAGCCATGCCGCCGACCGCCGCCAGCCCGGCGGCTGCTTCCGGACGTTGGCCACGGCGGAGGCCTGATGGAATCCTCCCTGGAGGATCAGCACGTCCTGGTACAGCGTCTTGACCAGCCCGATAACGACGTCGTGAGGGCTATCCGCCAGAGCATGAGCGCAGCTCCGGGCAAAGCGCCAGGGCCGAAGCCAGCGTGGCCCCCGGGCGGCGGGCAGCGGATGGTGTGTGATCTCCTGCGGGAGCGCGGCCCGATCGCAGTCGGCGGCATAGATGTGGACCTGATGCCGGTCGGCCACCAGGAGCCGGCACAGATCGGCGATGTAGGTTTCGCACCCGCCCTTGTCGGGTCGAACCTGCTCATAGGTGATGGCGATGCTCAGCCGAGCTTTACGCAGCGGCTCTCGGCGCATCGGGAAGCGTGGTGGGGTCATGCGGAGCGCCTCAACCTGCCGGACGCGGGTTCGGGCCAAGGACTAGCCTTGGCTTGCCGGTTGTGCCGGCGGTAGCGCTCGGCCTTGAAGCGGACCGCCCAGGTCAACAGGCGTTCGTAACGTGATCCCAAGGTAATTCCCATGCCCACGCAGTAGGCACGCCACCATCGCAGCCGATCCGCAGCCGTTACGCCCTCGGTCCAAGAGGAATAGAGAAGCTGCGCCAGATCCTTGACCTGCGCCGCCCAGGGCAGCCAGCGGCGGCGGACCAGCCGTTGCCAGTCGATGAGTGTCACGGCGCCGGGGCCAACCGTCGGCAGTGGCGCCCCCTCTAGCGGCAGGGCCACGTAGAAATGGCACAGGTAGAGGTCTTGATGAAACCAGCCGGCTCGATGGAGCAGGGCGGTGAGGCGGGCAATTTCGAGCCCCACTTGCTTCTTCCACTGTTGCACGGCCTGGGGCGGCCAGCGGTCCCGAGCCTGGGGTAACGCCTCGTTGACGGCCCACTGTCCGGTCAGCTCGGCGATGGCGAGGGCACTCTGAAGCTTCAGTCCGGGGCCGATCCACTCGGCCGCCAGCACAGTTTCGGGCACGGGCAGCCCCAGACCCTGTGCCAGTCGGAGCCCGCGGGCTTCCTGCCGCGCGGGGGAGACGCCGAGTCCCGGCCAGAGCAACGCACAAAGTCGTTGGCCGAGTGGCAGCCGGTAATGCCGCTTGAGATAGACCACGAGCGGCGGGTGGGACCGGACCACCCAGCGGCCCGTGGATCGCCCTTGCTTGGCATGGAAGCGATCGGTGACCGGGGCTTCGAGCAGCCAGTCCGGCCAATCGGCGGAAACGGCCTGGGTCCAGGCTGGCGTCGCTTGCCAGCGGACTTCCCCCCGTCGCCACCGCCGCCACCCACCCAGCATGCACACCTTCCTAGCAGGCAATGCGGCCCCGGCCTTCGAGCTTAGCTTCCGGCGTAGCGGCCGGCAGCTTGTCCATCGCCAGCCGATACTGGAAGATGGCGATCGGTTCGTCGCTCATGGCCGTGGCAGCGCGCAAGGCCCGGACCTTCCGTCGGCGTAACAGTTGTTCCGCGCGGCGTGAGATCGCCAGCAGCCCCCGCAGAGCCAAGGGACGGCAGCGAATTGCGTCGTTGCGTTTGAGATAGGCGACCAACACGCCGAGCCGCTCCGTGGGCGTGACGGCCGTGTCGTCCAGCGAGGCATGCAGGGCCGCCAAATCGCGCCACCGTTTCGACCAGGCCACGCCCCATGGATGGCGGCAGGTTCGCTGAAAATCGACGAAGCCGACGTCGCCGGTCCGCTCGTCAATGAAGATGTGCTTGGCGTAGAGGTCAGGATGGTCGAAGCCAGCGTCATGCAGGTCGGCGATCCGGGCCCCGAGCCGCTTAAGCACCTGCCAGCGCCGGGCGGACGTGGGACCGCTGCGCAAGAACGTCGGCAGGTCGATGCAGTGGGGCAGCCGACTGGTAAGCAGAAAACCTTCCTGGCCGCTCTCGCCGACGGCGATGGGCTCCGGACAGAGCATCTGCCGTTCGCGGAGCAAGTGGAGCACCTGCCATTCGCGGCGGGAGCGCGAGACCCAGCCGAAGCCACCCCACCAACTGGAAAAGAAGTCCTTGACGGGGATGCGGAACTGCTTCTTGAGGAAGCCTTGGACGCCGTCCAATGCGAGCCAACTCACTTCGCGGCCGTGATGGCGGGTGATGCGTACCCCCTCCAGGCGCGACATGTAGTCGCGGACAGTGCGGAGCCCTTGCCGCCAAAGCGACAGGGCGTAGCGCGGCTTGACCAAGAGCACGGCCATGGCTTAGGCTCCTCGGCGCCACTCCCGCAGTGGCAGTGGGCGCAGGCCTCGTGAGGCGGATGACGACGAGGACGATATGGCTGCCAGCGCGGCGCTCGCAGCACGAAGAACAGTTGCAGGGCTGAGCTGGGTCATGCACCGATGATCGAGCGGGCAGGTGCGCAGTTGGCAGGGACCGCAATCGACCTGTTCCTGCAAGTGCACGGCCAGCGGATGGTAGGTCTCTGTCCAACCGATGTGGGTCGGACCGAAGAGCGTCACAACGGGGCGGCCGAGCGCGGCCGCGAAATGCCGAGGGCCTGAGTCGGTGGTGACCAACAGGTCGCCTCGACGAACACAGGCCTTGGTTAACCCCAGGGAGACTTCCTCGTCGGCGAGGCTCGCCACGCTGGGATGGCGGGCGGCAGCCACAATCTGGCGGGCGAGCGTTCGGTCTTGGGGGCCGCAGAGCACCAGGGCCTTGAAGTCGCACTCGTTCACGAGTCGCCGGGCCAGTTCCGCCCAGTGCTCCGTGGGCCAGTGCTTAGCCGCGCCGTAGGCCGCTCCCGGATTGAGCAGCACCACGCGCTGCCCGTCCCACCCGTGCCGCGTCCAGAACTCCTGGGCCCGGGTCTCGTCGCCTGGCGTGGTAAAGACCTGCATGCGGTAGCCGGGATCGGCGGTGCCCAGGTGCAGGGCCAACGTGTTGTAGGCGTCGATCACCGGGGCCACGAGAAAGCGGCCACTCTCGTCCCGCAGCGGTCGCAGCCGATACGTGAGCATCCAGGAACGCTTGTCTCGAGCGTAACCGACGATGCGGCTACAGCCGCCGAGGAAGGCCGTAAAGGCGGAGCGAAAGGAGTTGGTGAAAAGGACGGCCGTGTCGATGCGGGCCCGCCGTAGTTGGGACGCCACACTGGCCACGCCTTGAGTCCAATCGCGGCCCCGGGGCAAAATCAACTCGTCGAACCAGGGGCTGCCTTCGATGACGCCGACGAGATTGGGCCGCACCACTCCGAGAAACCGGGCCTGGCCGAAGTGTTTCCGCAGCGCTGCAATGGCCGGCGTCGCCATCACGACGTCACCGACCCAGTTCGGCAGAAAGATCGCTGCGTTCATCGTCGGTCTGGCCTCCCCTACGCCACTTGCTTCAGGGAACTCTTGTCCGAATCACCACCGCCGTGCAGCTTTTCCAGCGTCTGCGAAGTGGATAGGCCGGCACGCATGGCCGCCAGATGTACCCGTCCCCCTGCCGCCTCGACCAACTCCGCTCCCACCACATTCTCCTTGCGATAGTCGGCCCCTTTCACAAGCACGTCGGGCCGGATCGCCTGGATCAGGCGGAGCGGTGTGTCCTCGGTGAACAAGGTCACGTAGTCGACGTCAGCCAGACTGCCCAGCACCAGGGCCCGATCTTCCCCACGGTTGATTGGCCGCTGAGGGCCCTTGAGCCGACGGACACTGGCATCCGCATTGAGTCCCACGACCAAGACGTCCCCCTGGGCCCGGGCTTCATGCAGGTACTGCACGTGGCCGGCATGGAGCACGTCGAAGCAGCCATTGGTGAAAACAATGCGGCAGCCTCGGGCGCGCCGGCGCTCCAGTTCCGGCAGCAGGGCCTCCAGGGGCAAGAGCTTGTGGCCGCTGCTGGGGACTGTGCTCTGATGCTCAAGCAGGTCCCGACGCATCTCCGCGCGGGAGACGGGAGCGACGCCGATCTTCTCGACCTCCAAACCACCGGCCACGTTCGCCAGCCGGATCGCCAGGTCATAGGGCAATTGGGCCGCGAGAGCCAAGCCGAGCACGCTCAGGACCATGTCGCCCGCGCCCGTGATGTCGTAGACCTGGCGTGGCCGAGTCGGGAAGACGCCCCGCTGCCCGTCGCGGCTGACGAGGGCCATGCCGTCTCGGTCCAGCGTGACGATCGCAGCTTCGAGGTCGAAGGCGGCTTGGAGATGAGCCCCGGCAGCTAGTGCCTCGGCCTGCGTCTGGATGGACAGGCCGCTCGCCAGACTCGCTTCAAGGCGATTGGGCGTCAGGGCCGCGCTGCCCCGGTACTTGGCCCAGGCATGGGGCTGGGTATCGGGACGGCAGCGGATCGGATCGACTAGCACCCGCTTGCCGCGCCGGGCACTCTCGACGATGACAGCTCGCAAAAGGCCCGGTGTGCAGACCCCCTTGTCATAATCGCTCACCAGCACGATGTCGCACCAGTCGAGCCGGTCGAGCAGGGCGCCGCGTAGTCGATCCTCAAGCGCAGCCGACAACGGTGCCCGGGTCTCGTAGTCCACGCGGATCATTTGCTGTGGGTGACGGTGCTGGGCCCGGCCCACGTAGCGTTCCTTCACCGTGGTCGGTCGGTCGGAGTCGGGCAGCACGCAGTCGTGACCGATCCCCTGCTCGACGAACAACCGTTCGACGTCCCGGGCCGCGGCGTCGGCGCCGATCACGCCGACCAGGGCCACTTCGCATTCCAGGGCCCGGAGCATCGTCGCGACGCTGGAGGCACCACCGAGCCGCTCCTCTCGACGGTCGGCCCGCAACAGAATGACCGGCGCCTCCTGACTGATGCGCTCGGCATCGCCCCAGACGTACCGATCCAGCATGACGTCGCCCACGACCAGCACCCTCGGCGTACCCAGCGCGTCCAGGGCAGTTAAGAGGTCAGCCGACATGGAGTTCCTCAAGCAAGACGAAGGGGTCCCGAGGCAAGGCCGCCGGCTAAGCTGCTTCCTTGTGTACCTGGGGCGTCGTGGCCAACCGCGAGGCCAAGGAGGCATGCAGCAACGGGATTAGCAGTTCGTGATGGCCGATGATCTCGATCCCCTCATGCACGGGCCGTTCCACCACGTTGACCCGGCTGCGGTAGTTCGACTGCTTGTCGAAATTGACTGACACCAAGCCGTCGAGCTTGTAGCCGAAGTTGCGGACGACGCTGACAGCCTTGAGAAAGACTTCGGGCATGATCACCGCGCTGCCCAGATTGAGCCACACGCCTTGCTCCATTTCCGACAGCACCGAGCAGAGCAGGCGGAAGTCGATGAGGCTGGATTCTCCCAAAGCCGCCCCGCTGACGTGCGGATGCATGTGGACGATATCCGTGCCCAGAGCTACGTGGACTGTCGCCGGGATTCCGGCCCGGTAGGCGGCGAGCAACACGCTGGCCTCGGGGCAGGCACATTCTTGATCCGCGAGAAACCGGCCCAGGGCCCAGCCCAGCCCGCGTCCTTCATGGCTGCCCGCCTGGGCGGCGACGGCGAAGGCATCCGCCGTCTCGCGGGCCATGCCGAACCTGCCGTCCACGAGTTGAGAGGCCACGTCTTCGCTCGTCTTGCCCACCAAGGCCAGTTCGAGATCGTGGATGGCGGCCGAGCCGTTCATCGCGATCCCATGCAAGAGCCCCCGCCTGATCCAGTCGATCAGGTAGGGCCCGCAGCCGGTTTTGATGACGTGGCCACCGAGGGCCGCCACGATCGGATGGCCGCCAGCGTGGGCCCGGCACAGATGATCGCGCACGGCCCGCAGGCTATTGGCGGCAAGCTGGCGGGGCAGCGAGTCGAACCAGTCTTCGAGCGTCACGCCGGGGGCCGTCGGCTGGCCCAAGTCGGTATGGAAGACCTTGCTTGGCCGATCACGCAGTTCGTAGGTCGTCAGGCCACGCAGGTCAAACGGCTGACAGCGACGGGTGGCTTCCATGCGCATCCTCGGTCATGAGAGAAGAAAGTCGGCGCTCCAATTGGAGCCGGCCCACGGTTACGTCCAATCGAACCCTCAGCGCCCACAGGGGGCGCTCCGCCAGTTCGGCACAGCGTAGCTTGACGAGATCCTTGTGTGTCGTGATCAGGAGCACGTCACCGGGCTGCTGGCGGACCCAACCCTCCAGGCTAGTCACGTCGTCTCGGCCATAGGCATGGTGATCGGGGAAGATGCGGGTCGCTGTCAGCCGCGCGCCCAACGCCGCAAGTTGGCGAAAGAAGCTGTCGGGCCGGCCGATGCCGCAGAATGCCGCCACGGGGGCGCCGCGCAGGTGCTCCACGGCCAACTCTCGCCCGTCCACGTCCCGCAGCACTTCGGAGACATGCCGGCTTTCCAGGATGGGTGCATGCGGTGCCAGCCGCGCGGCCTCGGCCCGCAGTTCGGCAAGCTGGGCTTCATCGATCTGGTCGCAGCGAGTAAGGAGGACAACATCGGCCCGCCGTAGACCCCGGCGTGGCTCACGCAACAATCCGCGCGGGAGCACCCAGCCATAACCCCAGGGGCAGGTCGCGTCGATCAGCACGATGTCCAGATCGCGGCAGAGTCGGCGATGTTGGAAGCCGTCGTCCAGAAGCAGCACTTCGGCTTCAAGCTCCTCGGCGGCGATGCGGGCCAACTCGACCCGGTCCGGCCCTTGGAGGTGAGGTACGTCGGGCAGATTCTCTTCGAGCAACAAGGCTTCGTCGTTCCGGCCGCCAGTAGCCCCGTAACCGCGACTCAGGATCGCCACCCGATGTCCCGCCGTGCGGAGGTGTCGGGCGATCATCTCGACGGCGGGGGTCTTGCCCGTGCCGCCAACCGTGAGGTTGCCCACGGAGACTACGGGGCAGGCCGCGCGCTGGCTCCGGCGCCAACCGTGGTCGAAGAGCCCGTTGCGAATGGAGACCACGCCGGCATAGGGGAGGGCGGCCAATGAGAGAAGACCGCGCCAGAGGCGGGCGCGCAGATCGCTCCGGGCTTTAGAGATGATGTTCAGGTGCCACTCGGACCAGGCCGGCATCGCGGATTCCCTTCCGCTGAAGTCGTTGGCGGTTTATAGCCGCAGGTCGCCCTCTTGAGCAACCACAGTCGCTGGGCCTGTGCCCGGACCGGCCCGACTTGGGGTTGACAGCCAACACCCTGAATCGTTGGAATCTCTTGGCTGTCGGCCCTGGACCGCATAGAACACTACGCAAGGACGGAGTACTCCCCGAAGGACGAGAGGTAGTCGTCATGGCAAGCCCGGATGGTGGAAGTGAACGGCCCCGCTTGCTAGGACGGGAGTGGTGGGTTCACTGGCTGGAACGCCACCAACATCCCGTCAATTATGCCCTGCATCTGGTGGGCATTCCCCTGATCATCATCGGCCCGCTGCTCGCTCCCATCTTCTGGTGGGTGGGCGACTCCTGGATGGACATGGGCTGGAGCGTCCTGCTCTTCCTCATCGGTTACGGCCTGCAGTTCCTGGGCCACGCGATCGAGGGCAACGATGCCGGCGAGATCATCGCCGTCAAGCGTTGGCTCGGGTTGCCTTTCGTGGCCGTTGTGCCGCGGGTGGCTACTGGGAAGGAATCGGCTCTGCACCTCGGCGCCGTTTCGACCAGTGTGGAGTCCGGCTCGTAAGGGCTACCCATGCTGCGGTGCTAGAGCGACCCAGCAGATTGCAAAAGCAGACGAGCGCGGCCTTCGCCGCGCTCGTTTTTCTTTACCCTTAGGTCTGACTCGACGCTAGCCGCC
>CALLZJ010000039.1 GCA_937858435.1 uncultured bacterium | reverse complement strand
GGCCTCTTCGTAGGTGATCGCCGGTGGGCTCCGCACGATGGGGGTTCGGGTGTCGGCGACTATTCGCAGTCACGAGGGTCGTCCTCGGCCGACCGGAACCGCACTTCGCCGGAATCGTGCGTGAACCAGCAGAAAACGGAGTTGTACTTGCCGAGATCGACGGCCAGAATGGTGCTCATGGGACAGCCTGCAGGTCGTGGGTCACCATTCTGCCGAACCACTCGTTGTTGCAGCAGAATCGGGTGGTTGCGAGAGACCAGGCAGAAGGTTGTGGGTGTAAGTGTGGGGTTCCGCTCGGTTCTGCTGAACTCCTCATTCGGCCCCAAGAAGGCGTTCATCAGGTGCAACGGTGCGCGCGGCGATCGGGTTTTACCAATTGGTGGCTGACCATGTCGCGCTCTGCGAGTTCCTCCTGAGCACGGGGCCTGTGTACGCGCGGAGGCACCAATCCGTCCCCGATTCCCAGGAACCGCAATTCGGACCCTTGGCGGATATGCTCACGGCCGATGGGGGCGTCTTCCTGATCTGCCGCCTGGGCGACCTCGGGGCCGTTCCGATCAAGCGTTACGAAAGTCAGGGGGTCTGGTGGCGGACCGTCAACCCGCAGGTTGCCCCGGTCCTGACTTACAACTACGAGCCCCTGGACCGGCGGGAATTGTTCCGATCCTCGCTGGGTGCGATCTTAGACTACGTGGCGGCAGACCGACGGCGGCAGAAGGACATTGACTTCAAGCGGTGGGCGAAGTCAGTCGTCGCCTGGGTTAAGACCCGTTGCACGGTGAACTGCACGCTCTTCGGGTTCGATTACCCCTGCACTCCGGCGGTGGCCGCCGCGCTGGAGGAGGGCAGGATCGTTCTGAAAAACTAGCGCGCGAGCCGAACCAGGCGCTGCAGCAGACGATGGGGCAGGATAGTTTTTCTGGGAGTTCATGGCTCACTCGGCCCCCGCCGCTGCTGAGCGGGGCCGTTCGGCGGCAGGAGGGCTATGGGGCATGCTATCGCAGCTTCTGCTTCCCGTCATTCGCGAGCGGTTCCCCGGATCGGGGGCTGATCGAGGGCGCGCCGCCCCATCCGTGTGCGGTGTTCCCCGGCCTCCATCCGGGCATCCGCGGTGTCAGCATCTACGACGACGGCGATGAACTGACGCTCTGCGTGGACGACCTGACGCACGGCCAATTCAGCGAGGACGCGTAGGGTCTGTCCGAGACGGAACGGGAGCAGCGCATCGTCGAGAGCGTGGTCGAGTTCCTGGAGGCACTGTTCGCGGACAGGGTTGTGGTGTGGGGTCAGCAGCACATGGGCGGTTGGTATCGCCCCGAGTGGGGCGACGGGGGCCGCAACATCGTGATTGCGATCGGCGCCACCGGCGGCGGGGCCCAAGAGTTTGTGTGGTCCGGGCCGTACACACAAAGGCAGACCAAATCCGGCACTGCAGCCGACGGCGGGGGCCGGTAGAATCTCAATGTTCAAGCTCACTCGGCCCCCGCCGCTGCTGAGCTTGCTCGATCGGCGAGGAGGTGATCCGCTGATGAGCTGGCAACGTGTATTGCTCCTGATGCTCTGCTCGGCCCTGCCGGGTTGCGCGGGGCCACCCGGCGGCACGGACGGCGCGAGCGGCTTCTGGATCACCCTGTGGTGGCCGACGGCGACCGGGGCCTTGGTCCTCCTGTTCGGGGCATTCTGCGCGCTATGGGCCCAGAACACGGGCCGCAACCCGTGGCTCTGGTTCTTCCTGGGGGTGATGTTCCACGTCGTCGCCGTCCTCGTGCTGCTCGCCAAGAATGCCGAGGACCGCAGCCGTGGCTCGCGCGGGCCGGCGGACCTGGTGGGGTGAGTGGGGTGAGCGCCGAACCGCTCTCATGGCCACAGCTCTCATTCGGCGGCGGAGGGTTTGTTGTGTTTGGCCCGTTACTGATCGTCATTGGAATCTTGTTCCTCCTACTCACTCTCGTCCTGTATCGCCTTGGTGCCCCAGAGCGGAGCCTGTTCAGGAATGCCGTGAAGGTGACCGGGGAAGTCGTCGAGGTACTCTCGCCGTCCGCCCCATCTCTGCCTGAAACCGCCCGGATACAGTTCGCCTACAGGGACCGGCAGTATGTAGTCGAAACGAGCCCGGAGTGGGACGGGGGAAGCTGGGGGGCAGGCTACAGCGTTAAGGACGCCGTCCGGCTCCTTGTCCCGCCCAGTTGTCCGCAGAGAGCTCGTCCGGCAGTAGACATCCGAAACACAGTTGTCGGTGGCCCTGGAGTGGTTGCGGTCTTGGGGGTGGCTTCGCTCGGGTTTGGAACGCTCATCTTGACCGGATCGGTTCTAGCCGGGAGTGTACTGGTAGTGGTGGCGGGGGTCGGAATGGTGGCCTTCCTCCTCTATGCCCGATACTGGTAACTGCGGACGCCGACCCCGGCGCTGCACTGACCGGCGGGGGCGTGTAGGCTTCTGGGATTCGTAGCTCACTCCTCCCCCGCCGGCAGGTGAGTTTGGCCGTTCGGCGGCGGAGGGCTTGCGGGTGCAACTTGGCCGGAGCATATGCGGCGCGGGCCGGCCCTGAAGCGTGGCCCGCGACAAATGGGATACGCTTCTCAACGCGTCGCATCCTCCTGGGGGCCGCCATGCTACTTCGCTCATCCGCCGTGCTGGTCGCCGTTCTCCTCACCTTCCCCGCCGCCCCCGCCCAAGAGGGCGTCAGCGACTTGACCGCGGTGCAGAACAGCAAGTTCCTGACACAGAACCAACTCGACCGCTGGCTGTTCGAGGGCGAACAGGGCGAGACCGTCATCGCCCACGTCGCCAGCAAGGACTTCGACCCGATCCTCGGCCTCGCCCGCACCGGCGCGAAGGACGACAAGCCGCTCATTGAAGTGGACGACCCCGGTAGCGAGAGCCGGTTCGTGCTCCGCTTGCCCGAGAAGGGGAAGTACGAGATCCGCGTGAACGCTTTCAAATTCCAGGGCGGCGGGAATTACACGCTGCGGGTGCAGCGGTTCCAGGCCAGCCCGCTCGCCATCGGCAAGCCGCTTGTCGGCACGCTCGACCGTGACGGCAAGGGCTACCACTACTTCCCCGGCGTGAAGGACCGGCTGCTCGTTCCCGAAGTGCTGGGGGCGCCGTCCGAGGCGTGGCGGACTCTCGACTTCAAGGGGCGCGACACGAAAGGGTGGGGCGGGACCGCATTCGTTGAGGACGACGGCGACGGGTATGTGATCGTGTCAGGGCAACCGAACCAGCGGTACGACCTCGTGGTGCGCGAAGGGCGGCGGCACGACCTCGCGGCGGGGCCGGAACAGCCGGGCACGCTGCAACGGGGCGAAGCGGACGTGTGGAGTTTTCCGGGGAAGCCCGGCGACTTCCGCCTGATCGAAATCGAAAAGAAGGGCGAGATGCAAGCGCGACTCGTGTTCGCGCCGGTGGACAAAGCCGCCGAGCAGAAGTTGGGCGGCGAAGACCGGCCCGCGATCACGCTGCTGCCGGTCGCCAGTCGCGGCGGGAAGTTGCGGTTCGCGGCGGTTCTGGGGCGCGAGGGGCGGTATCAACTGCAACTCGTCGCCGCGTCCGCCGCCACTTACAAACTCGTGTCGCGCGACCCGAGCGTGACGCTGGCGGTCGGGAAAGAGGACGCCGGTACCCTGCCGGTGGGCGGGGCGGTCTTCCACCGCTTCGACGCGAAGGCGGGGCAACTGTTGCAGGCGGCGCTCACGTCGCACAAGTTTGTCCCGCAGTTGCGGCTCTACGACGCCCGCGGCGTTCTGGTGGCCGCCGGCGGCGACGACCCGGACTCGTCAACGGTCCGCATCACCCACATGGCCGTGAGCGGGGGAACGTACCGCCTGCAGGTGTCGTCAGTGGGCGACGGCGGCGGCGGCGAGTACCGCCAGGAATTGGCGGAAGCGAAGGTCGAAGAACTGAAGCTCGGCGACCGCGGGAAAGGCACGCTGGCGGCGGGGGCGACGGACTTCCGCGCCTTCGACGGCAAGGAAGGGCAGACGGTGTTTCTCAGCGTGCGGTCGGCGGCGTTCGACCCGGCGGTGAGCGTCCGCAGTCCGGACGGCGTGCTGCTGGCGGCTGACCACGAGAGTGCCGCGGCAACCGGCAGCCTGCTGGCGATTAAGCTGCCGAAGGACGGGCGGTACGTCGTGTGGATCGGGTCGCGCCGCGGGGCCGGGGATTACACCGTGCGGCTGATCGACGGGGATTGAGCGTGTCCAATGAGGGGTGCGGAGACGTCGAAACAGGCGCTGCACCTGACCGGCGGCGGCATAAGCTGATTCTGAGTTCAAGCTTCCTCAGCCGCCGGGCCGGTGAGCTTGGTCGTTCGGCATTGAAGCCCCGAGACGGCAGCGCCGCTTCATTCAAACGTTCGGCGGAGTGGTGTCGGCATGCGGTACGAACTCTACATGACCGAAGAGGACGAGCGGCCTCTGCTCGAATTCATCCGGGGTACGGGGGGGCAGGTCTTCTAGATCTTCTCGCCGGTTTGGCCACCCGGCCGCCCGTTCAGTCGACGGGTTTTGAGAACAGTCTGCTAATCCGGGCCGGCGCTCGGTAAGCTTGAGCGTTCGGCGCCAGGAGGAAGCGGATGGAGACGGGAGCGAGACCCAAGAGCTAATCGGTGAAGCCATCCGGCTTGCACAAACTCGCGCCGCGTCGAACGATCCCCGGCTTTCATGACAGATTCCTCAAGTTGACGTGAAGGTATAAGAGGGATTGGATCCGTCGGAAGTATTTCCAACGGTCGAGGTCGCCGAGCATAACCTGGCAGGCGTATGCTAAGCCGGCGGGCATCGAATTCAAGGACTAAAGCGATCGTCCTGCCGCGTTGCTTCGCCATGAGTCACCGGCTACGATGTAGACGCCCTGCAGGCGGCCCTGGCAGTTTGGCCGGCGTTCGGCGGCGGGGGAACGCCGCTTACCCGAAGAAGAGTCATTGGCCCTCGAACTGCTCCGCTGATCAACTGCGAGAGGTTTCCCATGCTTCGATGGATGTGGTTCACCTTGATGACCCTGGGATGCCTGACGGGCGCGGTTCTCTTACAGTCGGGTGGGAGGCCGGCTGATCCGTCTCAAGGCCTGCGGGTCTTCTACGCCTCGAACAGTGGGATGTGGTACGTCCCGGACGGCCTCGGCGAGGTGGCCGAGGCCGCCAGGATCAAGGACCACAAGTTGGTTGGTCTCCAGAAGCTTCCCGCATCCAGGACGCTCCAGCACTGGAACTTGCCCGCGGACCAGAACCAGGCCAAAAAGGCCCTGGCGTCGGGGGAGGTCGATGCGTTCGTGATGTCGCCGATCCAGTTCCCCGATGCCGGCGTCGAGCACTTCGTCCAACTCGGGCTAGCGCACAACCCGAAGATGCGCTTCCTGGTCCAGATTACCTGGGGCGCTGGGGACATCGACAACCAGGACTTCCCGAAAGGCGCGTTCGCTGTCGTCAATCGCGAGAAGACGCCGGACCAACTCAGGCAACTCCACGCGCGCAACATCCAGGCGGCCGAGGCCCAGGCTGACGCCATCAACCAGCAGTACGGCGGCGGCAAGAAGGTCCTGTTCCTTGTGCCCAGTGCCCAGGCGCTCGTGGCTTTGCGGACCCGGATCGCCAACCACGAGTTTGCCGGCCTGACCAAACAGGGCGATCTGTTCCGTGATGCGATGAGCCACCCGACGGCACCCCTGGAGGCGCTCAATACCTACCTGCACTACGCGGTCCTGTACGGCCAAAGCCCGGTCGGCCTACCCATGCCCGGCTCGCTCAAGCGTGATAAGCGGCCGGAGTGGGACGAGAAGTTCAACCGCTCGTTGCAGGAAGTGGCCTGGGAGACGGTAGCGACCTACCCATACAGCGGTGTCATTGAGACAACGAAGAGGTGAGGTGTCAGGCGACTCTAGAAATGGGAACCGCGCTGCACGCGCCGCTGGCAGGCCGTGCCATGCGGCCGAAGCGTGACGAATCTACTTGCACGGGCACATCGGGCAAAGTAAGGTCGGGAACCGAACGGTCGGCGGTTGAGGTAGGGGAGTAGCGATGTCCGACGAGCGCGTGAACGACAACGACGGCTGCTGGGGCTTCGTAGGTATCTGAGCGTACCCGGCAGCCTGACCCGGGCATGATCCAGCAAGCAAGAGAGGCAGAAGAGATGGCTCTGACACCCCGAGCAAAGAAACTCGTCGCCGAGGTCAAAAAAGGCAACCTGAAACTCGGCGACTTCAAACAGCTTGGCAAGGAGATCAAGAAGGACCACGATCTGGCCTTGGAGCTTTGGTCCACGGGCGAGTTCAACCCTCGTCTGCTCGCGACCCTCATCTTCGATCCGAAACGCCTGGCCGAGAGTGTCATCGATCAGCTCGCGTCGGACATGCTTCGGCATGAGTTGGTCGAACGCAACCAACTGGCCGACTGGCTGCTCGCCAACCAGCTCACCAAGGACAAGAAGCTGGCCTCCCTCATTCCGACCTGGGAGAAGGCCGCTTCCCCTATCCTGCGCCGCTGGTTCTGGTATCACCAAGCGCGCTTGCGTTGGACCGGCCAGGCTCCACCCGGGAATAGCGCCGCCTTGCTTGAATCCCTGGAGAAGAACCTGGCGAAAGCAGAGCCCGAAGTCCAATGGGCCATGAACTTCTGCGCTGGCCAGATTGGCGTTCACGAGCCGCCGTTTCGATCCCGCTGCATCAAACTGGGGGAGAAGCTGGGGCTCTACAAGGACGAGCGTGTGCCCAAGAACTGCACACCGTCCTACCTCCCCGAATTCATCAGGATCGAGGTCGCCAAGCGTGAGTGACACCGACGGAATACAGGGCTCCTTCGGGCTGGTAGTGCGGTATGACGCTGGGGCTGCCGACCAGGCTGAGAGGGAATTGCTTTCAGCCGAATTTCTGCGTCCTTTTTCGATGGGCTCCGTCTGCTTGTTCAGAAGCGGCTGACGTTCAGCCGAAACGAACTCGAAAGAGAAGGAGCAGAACCATGCAGTCCGCATCTCCCGAAGCCGGCAACAAGGCGTGTTATGTCCCGCCCGGCTGTTGTGCCCCGGCCGCCTGTTGCGGCCAGACTACTTGCTGTGTTCCGACTTCCTGCTGCGTCCCAGCGACCTGTTGCGTGCCGGCGGGCTGCTGCACGCCCACGAACTGCTGCGCTCCGCCGCAGACGAAGTGCGACTGAGGCCGCGTGATGAAGTCTCAAACCACGACCGAAGCGATCTGGTCGCACCTGAGTTCGGACCTTTGGCGGTTCATTCGCCGCCGAGTTCCCGACGATCATGTTGCCGACGATCTGCTCCAGGAGACGTTCATGCGGGTCCACCGCAACATCGGAACGCTTCAGGATGCGGAACGTCTGGCGGCGTGGGTGTACCAGATCGCTCGGAACGTGGTTCACGACCACCATCGCCAGGCAATGCACTCGATGGCGGCGCTCACCGACGCCGAGAACGTGAGTGACGTTGACCACGAGCCGCCAGTCGGCATGCGCGGAATCACCTGGCTGAATGAGATGATTCAGTCGTTGCCGGACGGCTATCGCCAGGCCGTGCTGATGGCCGAGATCGAGGAACAGTCTCAGCAAGAGGTTGCCGACCGGCTCGGCCTCGCGCTCTCCGGCGCGAAGTCTCGGATCCAGCGAGGCCGGGCGCTGCTGAAGGAGGTCCTGCAGCAGTGCTGCTCGTTCGAGCTCGATGTTCGCGGCCGAGTCCTGGACTGCGATCCCAAGCCCAACCAGCAGACGTGTCGGGACTGCGGCGAGGGAATGGCTTGACTTCAAGCGGTGAGCTAGAGGAGCCGCAGCCGAGAGCGCGTCGGTCAGGAGAAGACTTGATGATACTCGGTCGGGTGGCGTGGCTGGTGGGCGTTGCCGTCTTGGTAATGGTGGCCAACGTCGTGGTCAGCGTCCTGTACATGGTGGTGTATGGCCACTGGATCAACCCAGGCCATGATGAGCAGTACTACCGAGACCACATTCAGGTCGCCGCACCCTATTGCAGCATCGTTGCTGGTATCCCCCTCATGTTCCTGGCGGGCTGGTGGGTCGGCGGCTGGTGGGAGGGGGAGCTCGCGGTCATGGCCGCGCTGACGGTCTGGCTGGCTGACGCCCTGATTGACTTCACCGTGCTCGTGGCGTCGGGACTGACGACGAAGATCGCAGTCTTGTTTGCCCTTTCCATCCTGACCAAGCTTGGGGCGGGCTACTTCGGCGCGCTGGTCGCCGGTCGTAGCGTCTAGCGAGCGGCCCGGGGCGATCGGTCTCGCGCGTCGAACTTGCTCACCACCACGCAGATCGGCCGGGGGATGACACTCATCGGCATGCGTGCCGCCATGGGCGGCTGATCGTCCCCTAGGGCGAATGGTGGCCCCAGCGGCGGGGCCACGATTCAGGGCAGGGTATCGGACAGCTTGCGTTTCGGGCCGGCGGTGAAGTCGAGGGGTAGCTGTTGTTCCTGGGCAAATCGGACGAAGTCCCACTGGTCGCGAAAATGGCGGTGGTAGCGGGCCTCCAGTATGTCGAGGATGATGCGGCGAGTCTTTAGAACTGTGAATGGGCGGTGCAGCATTGCGACTAAGGTGTCAGTGGCTAGCGGGCACGATAGGGGCTCGACAGTTTGCAAGACTCCGGGAATGCATGCGATGCCCCCGCCCAGGGGGATCATGCCGAACGTGCGACTCACCCGGCGGGCAAGTTCGACCCGATCGAGGTTTGCAAACACAATGGCCAATGCGTCGCTGGCCTCATCCGCATAAGATGCCACGACTCCTTCAGTGAGTAGCTTGCTCCCGTCCGTGAGCGTGTCGGCGGCCAAGGCAACAAGCGGCAGGGAACACTCTCGGGGCAGCAGGGACTTGGTGTGCAGGCGGGCGCGGGCGTACCGATGGAGTAGGCTGGGGTCCCGCGACTCCCTCATGGCCCGGGCGATTCGTTCTTCGGCCTTTGCACACAGCTCGGTCGCTGTGATAGTGTCGAGCCGGGCGGCGATGGCGGCGATCGACTTCGCGTGCGTGTAAATTATGTCCGGATCGCTGGTCTTCTCAATCGCCTGGAGGAGCTGTGCCGCGATGCCGCTGGCCGCATCGGGCGGGAGTCGCTGTGCGACCACCGAGAGACTATCAGACAACCAAGGCTCGTGAAACACGTCACGGTACCCGGGTTGTGCGAAGAAGAGCAGGTGGCGGTCGGCAGCCTTCTGGCAGGCGTAAGCGGCCGCCGCGTCGTCGAGCCGGTCGGCGACTGCCGCCAGGGCGCGGCTGAGATGACAGGTCACATAGGCAGAATGATCTTTAGCTATATCCTGGAGCAATCGCACAACAATGCGAGCCGCCGTCGCGCGGTCGAGGTGAGGCGCTGTTTCGCCGAGACACAGGGCGAGCTCTCGGCTCAACTCTGGGTCGTTGGCATTGGCAAAAGCGTATCGCGGACCTCCAGGTCGAAGGGCGGCTTCGAAGGCGGCCGCTGGGTGGTCGTCGACCCGAAGAGCGACGGCTTTGAGGTGGACGTCTACTTCAAGACGTTTCCGCCGGGCACCAGCGAAGAGGAGATGAATGCGGCCCTTGCGCCGATTAACCTTGCCGGCATGGTCAATGCACCGGCGCGGTTGGCGATGTCGTACCCTGGGCTGCGCGCAGCCGATCGAGCGAAGCTGCCGGACAAGCCAGACCGAACTCCAGTCGTCAGAAACCTGGAGAAACTGTTCAGGGATTACCAGCCTCCCAAGCCGTAGGGCTAGCCGTGCCGTGGCCGCAGCCAAGGAGTGCCGGGATGGCGACGAGTGAATAGCCTGACATCGATCGTGTGAGCTAGTGGTCGATCCAGGCACTTGACCCGATCCGGCCGAAATTGAGGGGAGTATACCTTGGAACGGGAGCATGAAGCTGCAGGTGCTGCGGCACAATGGGCCCACTTACGGAGTGAAGTCATGGAGACGAATCAAACCGCCATCGATCAATCGAAGCTCGACGCCTTCGTGATGCGCGCAATCGGCGACATCGCGTCAAGCTATTCGGGTCTGATGGTCAGTCTGGGTAGCAAGCTTGGTCTGTACAAGGAGCTGGCCGGTGCCGGACCGCTCAGCGCGGAGGAACTCGCAGCGCGTGCCGAGTGTGCCGAGCGTTACGTGCGCGAGTGGCTCAACGCCCAGGCAGCGGCTGGCTACATCGACTACCACGCTGCCAACCAGACCTACGAGCTGTCGCCCGAGCACGCACTGGTGTTGGCCGACGAGGACAGTCCGGCGTACCTCCCGCCGGCGTGGAATGTCCCGGCGGCGCTGTGGTTCGACGAACCCAAGGCGCTTGAGGCCTTCCGTACCGGCAAGGGGGTGGCGTGGAACGAGCACGACGCACGGTTGTCCTGCGGCGTGGCGGCATTCTACCGCAACGGCTACCGCGCTAGCCTGGTGCCGCAATGGCTGCCGGCGCTCGACGGCGTCGTGGCGCAGCTCGAAGCCGGCATCGAAGTGGCCGACGTCGGCTGCGGCCACGGCCACTCAACACTATTGATGGCCCAGGCCTTCCCCAACTCACGCTTCCACGGCTTCGACACGCATGTCGCATCGGTCGCCGCGGCGCGTGCCGAAGCGGAGCGTGCGGGGGTCGGCGAGCGCGTGCGCTTCGAGCCAGCACGCGCGGCCGAGTTGCCCGACCACCGCTACGGTCTGATCTGCTTCTTCGACACGCTGCACGATCTCGGCGATCCGGTGGCCGCCGCCCGACGCGCGGCGGAAGTGCTGGCGCCCGGCGGCACGGTGCTCCTGGTCGAACCGTTCGCCCACGACCGAGTCGAAGACAACCTGACACCCATCGGACATCTGTACTACGGCGGATCGACGCTGGTTTGCTGCGCTCATGCGATCTCCGAAGGGGGCACGCTGGTACTCGGCGCGCAAGCGGGCGAGGCGCGGCTGCGCGGAATCTTTCGCGAAGCCGGCTTCACGCACTTTCGGCGCGCGGCGGAAACACCTTTCAACTTGATTCTCGAGGTGCGGCGTTGAGCCGTCAGCAGCGCCCCGAGTGGAGTGAACTTGGAGAAAGCTCCCTACGATGACAATGCCAAGCGGGGGACCAAGCGGCTTCTCGAGTTCTGCGCCGGCGGGCCGTTGAGTACCCACTGGATGAGTACCTCGAGGGTTCAGTGGGACCGAGAACGCCGGCAGGTGGGCGCAAGCGTCCCGTGGCGGAGGGCCTGTGCATGGCGGCGTCATCGGGGATGTGTCGGTTCGATGGAAAGTCGGCACTTGTCACGGGGGCTGGGTCCGGCATCGGCCACGCGGCCGCCATCACACTCGCGGCCGAGGGGGCGTTCGTCCTCGCCACGGACGTGAACTACCCTACCGCCCAGGCAACGGCGCGCGCCATCGGCTCGGGAGCGGCTGCCAAGCTCGATGTGACCGACGAGGCCGATTGGGAGGCGGCCGTCCAGCAGTTGCTCGGTGCTTGTGGGCGCTTCGACATCCTGGTGAATAGCGCCGGCGTGTCGGCTGGCAGCCCGATAGCTGAGATGTTGCTGGCGGACTGGCGGCGGGTGCTGGCGGTCAACCTGGACGGGGCGTTCCTCGGCACCAAGCATGCAGTCCGGGCGATGCGGTTGGCTGGCGGCAGTATCGTTCACGTCTCCTCCGCCTCGGGTATCAAGGCGGCTGGCGGGGCGGCGGCCTACTCAGCCAGCAAGGCCGGCCTGGGCATGCTCGCCAAGGCCGCTGCCAAGGAGTGCAAGGACGCGGGCCTGGCGGTGCGGGTCAACACCGTTTGCCCCGCGGGGGTCAAGACACCCATGTGGACGACCATGCCGTTCTTCCGCGACCTCGTGACGCAACTGGGGTCGGAGGAAGCCGCATTCACCTCCCTCGCGGCCTCGGGCGGCCCGTTCGCTGAGCCGGCGGACGTGGTTGCGGCCATTCTGTTTCTGGCGTCCGACGAGTCGCGGTTCGTGACCGGAATCGATCTGATCATCGATGGCGGCTACGTCCTGTAACCGGCAGGACCACGGCCGCTAGAGTTCTGGAGTCTACCCGTTCCAGAGTCCGGTCTCCGGGCCATGCCCGGTGAGGCGATTGTCCGCAGATCACCTCGTTGAACGGACGTCGCTAGCCCTTGCCCCTGGCGCGAACTTCATTGGGCTGGAAGATGTCCTCGATGGGCCTCCCGACGAGTTGAGCGATCTTGAAAGCGAGCGACAGGCTCGGTTCATACTTTTCCGTCTCGATGGCATTCACCGTTTGGCGCGAGACACCCAGCCGCTCGGCCAGGTCGGCCTGAGTCCAGTTGCGTTCAGCCCGGAGGACCCGAAGGCTATTCTTCATTGGTAGCGCCTCCACGCGAGCGCCAGACCGAAGAAGTAGAAGAGCGGCAGGTAGACCCAGACGTGGCGATAGCTCCAGTCTTCGGGGGGAAGCTGAACGACCAGCTGCAACAGACCGAGTGTCCACAGCAACAGGATGGCCAGCGGATAGGCGAAGGCTAGAGCCTCGAGATGAATGCGCCGCTCGAGTTCGTCGAGGCTGCGGATACCGGCGACGACGAGCCAGATGAACAGGGCGGTCGGCAGAACGGGAAGGAGCGCAACCGTGACCCGCAGCCAGGGATCGAGTTGGATTTCCTTGAGGACGAAGCGGGCGGCAAGGTACGTAAGTACCCAGGCAGCGGCGGCCAAGATCAGATACCCCCAGCGGGGTTTGACGGGAAACATCTTCATGGCAAGTCCTCCGTAGAAAGTCGCGAGCGGGCAGGTATATAGTAAAGCATGCTTGTCGTAATGTCAATGATCCTTTACATGCCGCGGTCGGCCTTAGCGAACACTCGGAGACGATCGATTGGAATGGGAAGCGCTGATCTCGGCATTGCCCTGAACGATACCCGCGGGGGCAAGACACTCATGTCGACGACCATTCCGTTCTTCCGCGACATCGTGCGCCTCTGGGTCGGCGGAAGCCGCATTCGCCTCCCTTGCGGCCTCGGGCAAGCCGTTTCACCCGACGAGGGGCCGCCACGATCCAAAAAGCCAAATGGTTCTCAGTCTCGCCGCGTCTGACTCCTCAGAGGTCGCTTTTTGAGAATCCGTTTGCCTTGCCTATGTGCCCGGATTATCATGCGGATGCTTTGAGCGATTTCGAAACGCTCCGAGTGACGTCCGCAAGAGCTGTGTTTCACTGGTAATCGCCTTGCACTGCATCCACTCTTGATTGCCGACCGTCCGAAAGCGCCATCGTTCGATATTGTCGTTCCTCACTGAGGGACCCGCCCATGACTCCGATGGAATACAAGGACCGGTACGAGGCGATCGTGATTCCGCTCAAGAACGGCGGCGAGAAGTCTTTCAAAGTCAACTCCTATCGCCTACGCAGCATGCCGCCGGTGAGGTATGGGGGGTATAAGGCAGACAAGATGAACGCCTTCAGGTCCGCCTTCCGCAAGAATGGCGTTAATACCCGGTTGCGCGTCGATACCGTCAACGGCGTCACCTATTTGGATCCCGCACAAGACCAGGCCGAGGCCGACTTCAAGAAGCGGACGGGCCTCAATGTGACCATGTCGGTCGAATTCACGCATGGAGCTCGCTTGAACAGCAGCGCCGGCGGTCAATTGCCGTTCCTTGGGAAGTCGCCGAACGAGAATGAACCGCCCAATGATATGCTCACGATGGCCCGTTACTGCTTTGCCGGGAAGGGTGCTCCGGAGCATTGCCAGATCGTCTTGCAACTGGCCCATCACTGGGGTTTGGCACCGGATCCGCAAGCCTATGCCGACGAAGCACTCGGACTCGATTGCAACGGGTTCGTCGGCAACTTTCTCTGGCATGTCAAGCGCAAACGGCCCTGGACCGATTTAGGCATCCGCTTTCGAGACCTGGGGCCCGATGCGAAGATTGACGCCTATTTCCCGTATAGCCAGCGGGGGTTCGTGGCGAGTTGGGACGATTTGGATGGCGATAAGACCTACATTTTTGGCAAGGTGGACGGAGCCGGCAACATCATCAAAGGCGGTGGCGGCTTGGCCAGCGCCGGACATATCATGATCACCCAGCCTGGCTTCGTGCGCCCGCCGCGCACGGTCGGCCCGATTACGTCGCGTTCGATCTTCGTGCTTGAATCGACGCCAGCGCAAGAATGGGGGCTTACGGAGAACTTCTACAGCTTGGAGGGTGACATTGGCAATCGCATTTTCAGGCTCCGGCGCGGGGATTCAGCCGCGTTGTCCATCAACGTGAAAATCGCCGAAGTTCGGTGAGGCGCGTCGAGACCTACGGGGCCTGGCGTCGTGGAGTGAATTCGGGCGGATCGAGTCGCCGAGCCACTGAGGGCCGAGCCAGGTGCTGCAATGTTCTCTGAAGTGAAACCACGACACCTCCCTGCGTTCCATCTGATCGCTGCAGTTCTGCTGCTGACGTCCGGGCGCGGCGATAGTACCGGCCAGGAGCAAGAGCCGGTTGTCACCACGACGCTGTACCACCATGACCCTGAACACCTGTGGAACCGGGTGCATGCCGCCTTGTTCATCCGCCTGGGGCCGGACGGCCGGGCTTACGGTGAAGATCGGCTAGAGCCGCTGCTGTGGAATGAGTCAATTCATCTCTTGAAGGGGAAGTCCGCGGCCCGAGCCGTCTCGGTTCTCGAGCAGTTCGCGCGCGAGCGGGGCGAGACGCTGGCGGACGACCCGGTCAAGCGGGCCATGCTGCAGCGCGATCTTTGGCTCGTCTTCCAATGGCTGGCACGAGATCGGGACGCGCTGATGCAGGACCCCGCGCGGAAGCGGCTCGGAGTCGCGCTCGCCGGGGCCATCCGCCGGCTGGCCCTCACCTCGGAACAGATTGCCAGACTGCCGGACAATTACGCGTCCGCAGTCGCGGCCAGGGGATTCAGCGAGCGCTTCGATCCGGAGGAGCCGGAACAGTCCTACTTGCCACCGGACCTGTTCAACCCGGACGGCCCCTGGGTGTGCGTTGGCCCTACGGACGGCCCCACCGCGCCGGTACACCTGGACGAAGGGGGTGGGAATCGGTTTACCAACTCCGTCTTTCTGGTCTTCCTCAAGCTGCCGGACGGACGGGCTGCGACCCTCGACTTCCTCAAGCGGCTGGCGGAGTTTGCCGGGCCGCTCTACCTTGCCAATGCCGATGCCAACACGAAGCAGCTCTTCCCGAATCTTCCCAACCCGGCCTTGCCCCCATGGCCCAAGGGCACCGAGGTCGCTCTGGTTCGGCAGGCGCTGCTCATCGACTCGAACGGTCGGATCGTGCCCAGCCCCTTGACTGAGAAATTGCAGCTCCGGGTCATGGGGAGGGACCCCCCCGCCATGACGGCCCAGGCCGTCGAGGAACTGGGGCAGGCCATGGCGGAGGGGTATGCCGATCGGGCACAGGCGTTTGTCGAGTTTCAGTTGCGGAGAACGGCCCTGTTCGCGGGACGGACGGGCGGGCTGCGGGACGTCTCCGGCGAGCGCGACTTCAAAACCGGCTTCAATGCCTATTCGTGGGATGAGTTCCAGTTGGACCACGCCCCGGACCGCTCAACCACATCGTTCCTCCAGCGGAGCCAGCTGTTTCGGAATCAGCGGGCGACGTGCATCGGCTGTCATCCCTACCCAGGCGTCTACATTTTCAACAGCTTCCATGGCGACTTTCCCTTCACCGTCGGCCGAGAACTGCGGGACGGACGCGACGGCGACTACGTGCCCCGTTCCTTTCCGCTGGCCGCAACGTCCAGGGCGAAAGTCGCACAGGCGGCGGTGGCGTGGAAGGAATCCCGGCCAGGTTGGCAGGCCCTGAAGGAGTTGCTTTCGAAGGAGTAAGCGGCGGCGGAGCGGATTTCCGAATGGCGCCAGCACCCTTATGGCCCGGTGTTTCAGGCCGAAGGCCTGAGAGCCCTTAGCCCAGGGCAAGGAGGCGCAGCCTTCGCCGCCCTGGGTTCGCGGGCCAGGATTATGGCAGCCTGAAGGGCTGCGAGCGGTGGCACTGCAGAAGATGGTAATCAGCTTGAACGAGGGGACCGGATTGCGTAGGATTCACGTCCAGACGGTCGTGGCCCTAACGCAAGTTTGGCGGGCTTCGATGTAAGCTCTCATGTGTGGCAGAGTTCGGGTAAAGGTGCGGCGAGTGGGGCACGTGGCCTAACCAAGGTCTTTGGTTGTTTTAGCTCCCGCAGTAGTTGAGCCGGTTCTTTCGGCGTCAGGAGGCACGGCGATGTGCCGATATGCAGATTACGGGCCGTACAAGCGACACTTCGCTTGCTTCTCCTGCCGCAAGGCGTTCAAGCGGCTGCCGTTTGAAGACGCGCCGGCCGGTCGGACCCCGCCAGAAGAGGAGTTCGCCCCTGCCCCGTGCCCGGAATGTGGCCGGCCGATGGCCGACATGGGGCTGGATTTCAAACCTCCGAAGCAGTCCGCGGTCGAGCACTGGGAGGTGGTCGAGTTCTTGTTCGCGCAAGGGTTAGCCTACCACTCGTGCGGGTGTAGTGGTCCGGGCTACCGGCCGTCCCGATGGGCCGAAGTGCCAGCCTTCTTGGAGGCACAACGCAGCCGATCAGCGGGCGAACTGCTGGCTGCCAAGTTCGCTGCCCGGGCTGGGTAGATAGGAAAGTAGAGAGGAAAGATGCGAATGGCGAAAGACTTACTTTCGTACTGGAAGCCGAAAACCGTGGATGACATGTTGGCAAAGGGCGGGGCGCAGCTCCACGCCGCTAGCGACCAGTACGACCGCGTACGGGACGGCGACACGGTTTGGATCGTGACCATCCGGTCTGGAATGCTGAAGCTGGTCACCTGCATCAACGTCTGGCGCGTCACGGGCCAGGCGGATGCGGCGCAGCTGCTCGGTGTCCCGGCGGATGAGCTATGGGAGGCCGAGTACCACATTGTCGCCGCAGCCGAGAACGCCCGCGAGATTGCCGAGCGGGACATTCACTCCTTCGCCCCACAACTGCGGTTCAAGAGTACCGGCGGGAACGACCGGTTGACGCTCAACGAGGACGGAACAGTCAACGCCGCTCAGTTGCAGGCGATGCGGGTGCTAACGCCTGAGTCGGCCGCGCTGCTTGCCACGGTGTTGTAGCGAGTCCGAAGTAGCTCTCAATTGCGCCCGAATCCACGCATCGGCCGGGTGGCGCCCCCTCCGCTTGCAGCCCTTCAGGCTGCATTGGAACGCCGGCACGGTAACCCAGGGCGGCGGGACTGCGCCCCTTGCCCTGGGTTGAGTGCTTTCAGGCCTTCAGCCTGAGATGCCATGTCATTGCCTGCTGCTTGCCCATGCTCGCTTCCGTGCCCCTGCCTGCTGCTATGCTCTTGCCGGCCCTCGCGCTGGATGTTGACCGCGCCCGCTTCAGACCCTCGCGCTTGCCTCGCAGAAACTCGGTGGCCTTGAACCCCTAGCTCGCACCGATGGCGTCGGCGGAGCGGGTGGGGGCAGATCGGTCGGGCTCCTCGGCGGGATGGGGTGCGGCGGAGTCCCGCGCGGCGGGGAGGACGGGTAGCGCTGCGGGGTCGGGAGTGTTGGACGCGGGCAGAGCGTCGACTTGCTGCTTTCTCCGTCCGAGCCGGAGCAGTCGGCTGCCCGCATCGTCCAGCAGGCTGTAGACGACGGGAATCACGACCAGCGTGAGCAGCGTCGAGGAGAGCATGCCGCCGATGACGCAAGCGCCCATGGGCTGCCGTGTCTCCGAGCCGGCTCCCATGCCGAGCGCGATGGGGATCATGCCGGCGATGGTCGAGAACGAGGTCATGAGGATCGGCCGCAGCCGCACGGGGCCAGCCCGCAGGAGGGCCGCCGTCTTTTCCAGTCCCTGCTCGCGGCGCAGGAAGTTGGTGTAGTCCACGAGTAGGATCGCATTCTTCGTCACCAGCCCCATGAGCATGACCATACCAATCATGCTGAAGATGTTGAGCGTCAGGCCAGTCAAGGCCAGGGCCCCCAGAGCGCCGCCGATCGAGAGCGGCACGGAGACCATGATGGTTACGGGGTGGATGTAGCTCTCGAACTGTGAGGCCAGCACCATGTAGATCAGCACCACGGCCAGGGCGAGCGAGAAGAGGATGCTGGCGAACGACTCGGCCATCAGGTCGCCGGCGCCGGTGAAGGCGCTGACGACGCCGGTCGGCAGTCCGATCTCGCGCTCGATGGTCAGCACGTCGTCGATGGCGGCACCGAGCGGCTTGGCCTTTTCCAGGTTGGCCATGATGGTGACCTGCCGCTGACGGTTCTGCCGGTCGATCTGCACCGGGCCGGTCTCTTCGATGACCTCGGCCAGTTGGCGGAACTCAACCAGTTGCTCGGTGCGCGTGCGGACGGGCAAGGCGGCTATGGCGTCGGCCCGGTCGCGGTCTCCCTCGGCCAGGCGGACCCGCACGTCGTAGCTCTTGCCCCCCTCGACAAAAGTGCTGACCTGTCGGCCGCCAATCAGCGACTGCACCGCGCGCCCCAGTTCCTGAATGTTCACACCCAGGTCGGCGGCCCGGTCGCGGTCCGGCACGATGGCGACTTCCGGCTGACTCGAATCGTAGGTCAGATTGACGTCGACGATGCCGGGGATGGCACGCAGCCGCTCGACGACCTTCAGGGCCAGTTCTTCAAGCTGGGCGATTTCCGTGCCGCGGAGGTTGTATTGCAGCGGGGCGGAGCGAAAGCCGCCGCCCGAGACTCGGGGGACATATTCGATGCTGATCTTGGAATGGGTCATGTCGCCGATGCTCTTGCGGGCCCGTTCCATGATCTCGTGCTGACTCAGATGTCGCTGCGACTTGTCCGGGAGCTGCACGAGGATGGAGCCGTAGTTGACCCGGCCTTGCTGCCCGGCACCCACGGTCGTGTAGAGATTGGTGACATGGGGCAGTTCCCAGAGCCGGCGTTCGACTTCTTCCAGGATGCGGCTGGTGCGTTCGATCGAAGAGCCGAGCGGCGTCTCGACCTGGACGTTGAACTGGGCTTCGTCCTGGGCCGGCGTGAACTCGGTGCCGATGAACGGCAGCAGCATGAAACTGCCGACGAAGAGACCCAGGGCCAGACTCACCACCAGCCAGCGCCGTCGGAGGGCGACGGCGAGCGTGGCGCGGTAGAGGGTTTCGATGGCGACGAAGAACCGCTCGACCACGTTGAACAACCAGCCATGCTGCGGAACCACGCGGAGCATCCGGGAGCAGAGCATGGGCGAGAGCCAGACGGCGACGAAGGTCGAAACGACCACGGCGAAGGTCACCGTCAGCCCGAACTCGAAGAAGAAGCGGCCGATCAAGCCGTCCATGAAGGCGACCGGCACGAACACGGCGACGATGGCCAGCGACGTGGCGATGACGGCGAAGCCGATCTCCTCCATGCCGGCCAGAGCCGCCTGCAACCGGGACTTACCCTGTTCCATGTGCCGAAAGGTGTTTTCCAGCACCACGATCGAATCGTCAATGACCATGCCCACGGAGATGCTCAGGGCGAGCAGCGTCATCATGTTCAGCGTGAAGCCGAAGGCGTTCATGAGGGCGTAGGTGCTCACGATCGTCGTCGGGATGGTGATGGCCGCGACGAAGGCGCCACGCCAACTGCGGAGGAAGAGCAGGATGACGAGCACGGCCAGGCTGCCGCCGCGAAGCAGTTCGCCCTGGGCTTCGTCGACGCTGTTGGCGACGAAGACGGATAGGTCCTGGGTCAGGGTCAGTTCGTGGCCCGGGGGCAAACTGGCTTTCAGACCGTCCAGGCGCTTCTTGACCTCCGTGGCGACGGCGAGCATGTTCTCGCCCGACTGCCGCCGCACCTGGAGCGAGACGGCCCGCTGACCGTTGAGCCGCGACAGGCTGCGGAAGTCCTCCATGCCATCTTCGATTGTCGCCACGTCGCGGAGGCGGATCGGCGTGCCGCCCCGGTGGGCGACGACGATGTTCTCGAATTCCTCCGGCTTCTCGACCCGTCCCTTGGTCTTGACCACCAGTTCCCGCGTCCCGGTCTCGACCCGGCCGCCCGGGAACTCGACGTTCTCCTTCTCGATGGCCTTGACCACGTCCTCGGCGGTCAGGGCATAGCCGCGCAGGTCGTCCACCCGCAGCCAGATGCGAATCTCGCGTTCCCGGCCGCCGACCAGCTTGACCGCTCCCACGCCATTCACGCCCTCGATCTGCGGCTTGATCACATCCTGGGCCAGGCGGGTGAGTTCGCGGATCGAGGCGGGCCCCCCCACCGAGAACGAGAGGGTCGGGGCGGAGTCCGGGTCGAACTTCTCGATGATCGGCGGGTCGATGCCCATGGGCAACTCGGCCCGGATGGCACCGACCTTGTCGCGCACGTCCTGGGCGGCCACGTCGATGTTGCGCCCCAGTTCAAACTCGACGACGGTCATCGATAGCCCCGAGGCACTCTCGGAGCGGAGCGACTTGATGCCGCTGATCGTGTTGACCGCTTCCTCGATGGGTTCGGTGACATCCGTCTCCATCGTCTCCGGGTCGGCGCCTTCGTAGAAGACGGAGACGGTGACGATCGGGAAATCGACGCTGGGGAAGAGGTCGATGCCGATGCGATGGTAAGCGACCAGGCCGAACACGACCATGGCCGCCACGACCATGGTGGCGAAGACGGGGCGCGCGATGGACAGGGCCGAGATGCGCATCAGGGAGTGCCTCGCACCGGAGGCGAATCGGGCGGCGGGCTTGGGGCCGAAGCCGCCGGCGTGACGCGCATGCCGTCCGCGAGCACGGCGGGATCGTGCACCACGACCTGTTCGCCTTCACTCAGCCCCTCGACGACCTCGCAGATGCCGCCGCCGCTCAGACCCAGGCGCACGTTGCGCTGCACGGCTTGCTGGTTGGCGGCGTCGTAAACGAAGACCCGAGGCTGGCCCCCGGCGTAGACGAGCGCGGCTGCCGGCACCGTGACCGCGTCGGGGGCCGAGGCGATCTCGAAGGCGACCTTCACGAACTGGCCGGC
>CALLZJ010000038.1 GCA_937858435.1 uncultured bacterium | reverse complement strand
CGAGCCTGGTGCGCCAGTGCTCCATGCGCGGCTCGACCTCGGCGCGGGCTGCCACTTCGGCATGGTGCTCGTAGTCGATGCTGATGGGGAAGGGGCGCACGACGGTGACCTTGCCCCCGCGGGTGATCTCGGAGCGATCGTGATCGACCTTGGCTTCGAGGCCGCGGTCGACCGTGTCCAAGAAGTTCTGGCAATGGTAGCGGATGTGAAAGCCGAGCAGGTCGTTGCCGAGTAGACCGTCGAGCAGTTCTTCCTTCCAGGGAAAGGCGCGGAAGGTCTCGCGGTTCGGCCAGGGGATGTGCCAGAAGTGGGCGATGATGAGGTTGGGATTCGCGTCTTTGAGCATCCGGGGCAAGAGGGCGAAGTGGTAGTCCTGGATGAAGACGAATGTGGGCTTGTCGCCAGCTTCTTCGAGGACGGCCTTCGCGAAGAGTTGGTTGACTTCACGGTAGACCTCCCAGTTCTTGGGGTCGAAGATCGGCCGCGTGAAGGTGATGTGGCACAGGGGCCAGAGGGCTTCATTGGCCAGGCCATAGTAATAGCGTTCTTCTTGCTCCTTGGTGAGCCAGACGCGGCGGAGGGTGTAACGGGGCTTGTGCGGCGGGACCTGGACGTGGTCGTGGGCGTCTACGGTCGCCCGGTCGGCATCGCCGCTGCCGTGGCCGACCCAGGTGCCGCCGCAGGCACGCATGATCGGGTCGAGGGCAGTCGCCATGCCGCTGGCCGGGAAAACGCAGTCGATCCGCTTGCCGACGTAACGATGGATGTAAGGCTCGCGATTGGCGACCGCGATGAGTTGGTAGTCGGTCAACTTGGTTTGGATCAACTCGCGCAGGGCTTCCTTGGTCCACATGGCTGGGGCTCCTGGGGACAATGGGGCTCGCGCGCCGCCGGACCGGACCGGGGGGCCTGACGCACTAGCCGGGTCGCGCTAGGCGCGACGGCTGAACCCGGAGACCGCTGCAGCGATGTTTCCGGGCCGAGATGCCGATCAGTTGTGCATGGCCCAAAGCCGCGAACCGTGCCGAAGCACGGCAACCGCCTGGCATTCGAGCCCTTCGCCAACGAAGTTACGCGTCGGCCTGAGGCCGACGGTGCGGGTCGAACTGACGACTGAAAAAGACTGCTGTGGGAAGGCAGGGCCTACAAGGGGCCTCACACCCGCCAGCGAAGTCCCACGGACCACCAAGGGCCGTGTCACGGGGCTCGAGCAGCATCTGGAGCCCCCTATCGCTCGCGGAACACGATCCGGCGGACAATGTCCCTCCTTGTGAGCGATCCTTGCCCTGAATTGTAGGAAAATGAGTCACGACTCGCCAGCACGTTTTGCCTCAGCCTGCTTAAAATCCCACCCCGTCGCGGCCAGGCTCTGCCAGGATTCGGGCACCTCGGCCGTTACCGTGATCGGCTCATACCGAATCGGATGCAGGAACGTCAGCGATCGGGCATGCAAGGCGATGCCCGTGGGGAAGACCAAAGTCGAGCGGTACTTCGTGTCGCCCAGGAGGGGATGCCCCCGACTGGCCAACTGCACCCGAAGCTGGTGCGTGCGCCCGGTCTGCGGATAGAGACCGAGCCAGGTCAGCTCATCCGCGACGCCCAGGGTCTGATAGTGCAGCAGCGCGTGCCGGGCTTCTGGAGCGTGGGGCACGGTCACGCTGACGATCCCCGAGAGCCGGTCCTTCCAAAGCCAGTCTTCGAGCCGACCCGTGGCGGGCTGCACCGTTCCGGGCACCACGCCCCAGTAGAGCTTGCGGACTTTCGCCGTGCGGAACAGCTCGGCCAGCCGGCCTGCCGCCTTCGAGTTGCGCGCGAAGAGCAAGACGCCCGACACCGGCCGATCGAGCCGATGGACCACGCCCAGAAAGACGTTGCCCGGCTTGCCGTGCTTGTCCTTCAGGTAGGCCTTCACTTGCCGGTCGAGCGTCTCCTCGCCACCCTCGTAGCCCGTGGTGAGGGCCCCCGGCGGCTTCCAGATCGCCACGCAATGATTGTCTTCGTAAAGGATCGCAAGGGGCGGCAAGTCCACGGCAACAGTTCCGGCCCTGGTCAGGTGGTTCGTTGGCAACACTTGATTGTCATTCTGCGGCTCGACCACGACGCACCAGCCCGGCCATCCCCAGGACCACCAGCAGCCAGCAGCCCACCGGCAGCCAATCGCCCAGCAGCACGTACAGGCTCGAGCGGCGATCCAGGGGCACCTGGCCCACCACCACGCCGGGGCGCGCTTTCCCTTCCGACAGCGTCCGCGCGCCGGGCAACAGGGTCACCACCCGGCCGTTGCCGTCAATGATGCCCGAGACGCCCATGTTCACCGAGCGGGCCAAGGCTCGCCGATTCTCCACCGCTCGGAACCGGGCCACCGCGAAGTGTTGCTCGTGCTCTTCCCAGCCCTTGAACCAGCCATCGTTGCTGATGTTCACGAAGAACGCGGGCTGCGTCGCGCCGGACATGAACCAGCGTCCCAGGTGCGGCACCGTGTCCTCATAGCAAATCAGGACGGCGAACGGCGTCGAGCCGAACGGAAAGAGGGTAAGCTGCGTGCCCGCCGCCACGCTGTAGTCCGAATCGTACGGCGAGAGCCACTTCATGAACGGCAGCGTCTTTTCGAAGGGGATGTACTCGCCGAACGGAATGCAGAAGCACTTCGCATAGCGGGCCACTTCCTGGCCGGGCGGCGCGATCAGCGAGGCCCCGTTGTATCGCCTCTCCCCCTGGGTCTCGCGGATCAGCGTCGTCAGGCCGATGAGAAAGGGCGTGTTCCAGTGCGAGCCGAAGCGCTGGGCGAACTCATCGCCGACCGCCACGCCTTGGCGGAACCGCTCATCGACCTGGGCCGGGTCCACGTCCGGGGCGATCCGCATCCACCAGAACTCCAGACAGGTCTCGGGTGCCACAATGAGATCGGGCCGTGCCCGAGCCGCCTCTTCCATCAGGGCCAGGTAATGGCGATTGGTCTGGTCGCCGGCCTCAGGGTCGTTGCGGATGTCCTGCTCCAGGTTGCCCTGCACGAGGGCGAGTTTGGGCCCAAGTTCGAATTCGTCCTGGCCCAGGCGAACGAGGCCATAGCCGAGAGTACCCGCCACCAAGAGCCCAGCTAAAGGCACCGACCACCTGGCCCCCCATGCCACGCGCGGCTCGGACCCACCACGCCGCCAGGCCGTCAGGAGGTCGTAGAGGGCCACGTTGGCCAGCATGACGACGAAGCTCACGGCATAGACGCCGGCGAGGTCGGCGATCTGGATCATGGGCAGGTAGGCGTGCTGCGTGTGGGCCAAGAAGTACCAAGGGAAGCCGATGCCGATGATGGCCCGGAGAAACTCCAGCGCCGTCCACACGACCGGCGCCGCCAGGAAGAGCGGCCAGCCCAGGACGCCAGTCAGCCGGCGCGTCAGCCAGACAAAGAGGGGGAACTGAAATGACACGAACAGCGCCAGCCCGATCCAGACGAAGTACATGGGCGGACTGGCGATACGGAGCCATTGCAGAGCAATGATGCCGAAGACCAGCCCGGCCAGCCAACTGGCCCCCACCGCCTGCCGTAGCGAGGGATAGCGGCGGACGTCGGCGAGAGCGAGCAGCGGGATCAGAGCCACCCAGCCGAGCCAGCCCCAGTCTAGCGGGAAATAGGCGGCCCAGAGTGTGAGGGCAGACGCCAGCCCCAGCCACCGAGCAGCGGGCCGAGCCGTGTAAGGCGCTTGGCCTTCTGTGGCTGCCGCGGTCCGCGACGGAGTCCGTGGCGCGGCGGTCGCGCTCGGCATACACAACTCCTGGGTCACTGGGGGACCTTCGTAGGCCAGTCTAGCAAAGCTCCCCACCCGCCCGCCACCCCACCTGCAACGGCGGGTCGGGGCGCCCCCCGCCCCCACGGAGAGGCTAGCGCGCGAGAGTCTGCCGTTCCGCTTGCCAGCGGTCGACCTGATCGGACCGTTCGAGCAGCGTGTTGAGTTGAATCAAGCGGTCCACCGCTTCCAACATCCGGACGCGGGGCACGGCTGTTCTCGCAGCCGTGGGAGCGGAGGGAGGAGTCGGTGAGCTGGATAGGCTTCCGAATCGCCCGGTCTCAGCACGCCAGCTTTCCTTCATTCCGGCGAAGCCCTTCAGGAGCAACGGCTCGGCGGCGGCGAGGTGACGCGAGCGTTCCGCCGCCTCTTCGGACGCGCTTCCTTGTCCCAGGAGGGCACCGCCAAGCAGCGACATACCATGGAACGTCGACCACTCCTCTGGCTGGCGGCGTTCACGAATCGCCAGGCTGTCACGGAGCACGGTCTCGGCTTCGCTCCATTTCGCTTGCTGCATCAGCAAGTACCCTAGGGTCGCCAAGGCCTCCGCATAGACGACGTCGTCGGTGCCACTCTTCATTCGAACGGTGGTCAGCCACAACCGTTGCCAGTGCTCGGCCGCGGTGCGTTCGCCCAGGGCGTTGAGCAGCAGCACCGCTTCCCGCAGGAGCGAAGCTACCTGGGGATGCTGGAAGTGCCCATCGCGCAGGTGTTGCAGCAGTTCCTCGACTCGGACGAGAGCGCGGTCTCCTTCGTTGAGTTCGTGGTGGACGGTGGCCAGATGGAGCAAGATGGGCATGACCTCGGGGTGCGTCGCGCCGAGCCGTTTGGCCTGAAGCTCCAGGAGTTGCTCGAACCGGGCCTTGGCGGAGTCCCACTGGCCAGTGGCCTTCAGTGCCTGGGCGAGGTCGCTCAAGGTCAGCAGGGTGTCGGGGTGGTCAGCACCCATCTTCTCCTGGCGAAGCTTCAGGCATTCTTCGAACTGGGTCACGGCTTCAGCCAGACGGTTACCGGCAACGTAAGCTCGGCCCAAATTGTTCATACTTAAGAGTGTGTGTGGATGCGTGGGGCCCAGGTGGGTTCGGCGTCGGCTTAGCGTTTCCTCGTGCAGGGTCGTCCCGGCCGGCACCTGGCCAACGGCGATCAGGAGCCAAGCCTGGTCGTTCATGGCCGCCAACGTGTCGAGGTGATGAGGCCCAAGCACGTGCTCCCGCCGCTTGCGTACCTGTTCCAGGTGGGTCAGGGCGTCGGCCAGGCGTCCCAGTTGCCGATAGGTGTGGGCCAGCTCCGACTGCGACTGGAGGGTTGTGGCATGATCGGGGCCAACCAGCAGGGTTCGTTTTGCCAGGGCCTCCTCGAGCAGGGTAGCCGACTCCTCCAGTCGACCCAGGCCGCGGTACGCAAGTCCGAGATTGTGCACCGCTTGGAGCGTATCGACGTGTTCAGGCCCGAGTCGAGCCTTCAGCACGCGTAGCACTTCTTCAGATAAAGGCACGGCATCGTCGTGCCGGCCGACCTTCTGATAGGCGTTGGCCAGGCGAGTCATGGCCACGAGGGTGTCCATGTGGGTGGCCCCACGAGCCTGAACCAAGGCGGTGCGTAGACGCTCGTACCAGGTAACGGCTTCCGCCCAACGGTCGGCCCGCTGGTAGGCTGCCGCCAGGTCGCTCAGGGCATGAAGCAACTCACGCTGGAGAGGGCTTCGCCGACCAGCCTGCAGCGTCAGGCATTCGGTCATCAGGGCGGCCGCTTCATCCAATCTCCGCGCTGCGGCGCGAATGCGAACCAGGGAGGCCATGCTGGCCAGGGTCTGGGGATGGCGAGTGCCAAGGCGAGCGCGGAGCTGTCGGTGGGCGTCGGTCTGCAGGACCTCGGCATCTTCGAGTCGATCGGCGGCATGGTAGGCCGTCGCGAGATGGTACAGAGTTACGAGATGATCCAGATGGTCCGGTCTCAACACGCGTTCGGCGACGGCCCGCGTCTCTTCGAGCAGCCTGATGGCGTCGGCCACTCGCCCCGCTTCCTTGAGGCCCAGGGCCCAGAGCACTTTCGAGCTGAGGGCGTCGGGGGATTCGGGGCCAAAACGCCGCACGTCGGCATCATGGATGAACTCGAGCAAAGCGATGGCATCGTCGAAACGACGAACCTTCAGGTAGAGGTCGGCCAGATCGCTCATGGCGATGAGGGCGGAGGGATGGCGGTCGCCGAGTCGTCGTTCGCGGGAATCGCGGACCTGTTCGAGGAGGACGATGGCCTCGGCATGGCGTCCTGCCTCGCGATGGACGACGGCGAGGTTGCCCATGGTGGCCAGCGTGCGGGGATGATCGAGGCCGAGCACGCGGCGGCTGGTTTCCAAACTCTGGGTCAAGAGTCGGACTTGCTCGTCGGGCTTCGTGCCCAACGCGCCATAGGAGACGGCAAGCACTTCGCGAAGCCCCTGCTGGACGTAGTCGTCCGGTTCGAGTTGCTTCTCGGCAAACTGGAGCACGGTCTCGTAGATCTCACAGGCGCGCTGCACCTGGCCCAGGGCGTGGCAGCCGAATCCAAAGAGGAGCTTCATGAGCAGAGTGCGACGGTCTTCAGGGCCGAAGAGGCGCGTGCAATGGTCTTCCAGCCTCTGCAAACGGGGAAGTGCCTGACCCACTTGCAACAGGAGCATGGCGGCTTCGTTCATCCCCAGCTTGATCGTGGGAAGGTTGAAGCGCCGGGGGTTGAGCCGACGGTCAATCAAGCCGAGCACGGAGTCGAGGATGGCGGCGGCCTCTGTGGTCGGCGCGTCTCGGAGCAGTTCCTCGAGTCGGGTGACGAGGCGGAGGAGCAGGGTCATTGCTTCCCCCTGCTTGCTGGCCGCCAGATGGGTGAAGGCCAGATTGGTCAGGCTAGCGAGGGTGTCCGGGTGGGCCGGTCCTTGGTGCTCCTCGCGGATGTGGTGGGCGGTCAGGAAGTAGACCAGGGCCTGGTCGAAGTCCCCGAGTCCTTCGTAGGTCGCCCCGATGGTTTCGAGGACTTCCGCTTGCACGAGCGGTTGCTGGGGGAACCGGTCGGCGATGGTCTGAGGATTGAACTCGACGGCGGCCTGGGCCAGCAGGTCGCGCACCGTCGGATTGGCGGAGCCGGCCAGGCGCGCTTGCTCCCACGGGTTGGCTTGCCGCAGCAGCCGGTTCTCGAGGAAGTCACGCACAGCCAGGGCGACCGCCTTCTCGCGCTCGGCGAGTTCCAGCGCCTGGCGGGCCTGCTGTTCCTTCGTCTGAGCGATGGCCTGTTGCTCAAGGGCCAGCCGTTCATTCGCCTCGGCCCGCTGCCGTTGCTCGTCGCGCCGCTGTCCCTCCTTGACGGCCAGGCGCTCGGCCTTGATCGCACGGTCCATTTGCCACAGGCTGACGAGCAGGCCGACGATCAGCACGGTCGTGATGATGCTGCCGGCGATCTGGACCGCGCGGCGGCGTTTTCGCTGCTCCTCGTTCCGGGCCAGGGCGGCGGCTCGCTCCGTCTCGGCCTGTCGGGCCAGAATCTCAGCCTGGGCCCGAATCTGGGCGACAGCGGCCGCGACTTCACCGGCGTCGCGCGGCCGTTGTGCTTTATCTGCCGCCAGGCAGAGCTTGCACAGTTGGATGACGGGGGCGTCGGCACCGCACCGGTCCAGCCGGGCGAACGCATCGGCGAGGTCCCCCTGGCTCGCCCGATAGAGCACGGCGCTGCCGCTGCCCCCAGCATACGGCCCCTCACCCGTCAGCAGTGCACAGAGGATCGCCCCCAGCCCGAACACGTCCGACTGCCGGTCAATCTGGTCGACCTGCCCCGCGGCTTGTTCGGGCGGCATAAAGGCAGGCGTGCCGAGGATGGCCCCGGGCTGCGTCTCGTCGCCGTCGGAGGCCTCGTTCGGACCGGCCGCGGTCGCAGGTTCATTTTCGTCGGCCAGTGGGGTGGCCGCGTGGACCTGAGCCGCGCCAGCGGATGATGCCGGCGCCTCGCCCAGGCGCTTGGCCAGCCCCCAGTCCATGACCTGCACTTCGCCGAACGCACCGACCATGATGTTGGCGGGCTTCAGGTCGCGATGGATCACGCCAAGGGAGTGAGCATAGCCGATGGCCTGACAGATTTTCTCGAAGATGGCGAGCAGTTGGCACCGGTCGGCTCCGGAGGCTGAGCCAGGCCCCCGGCTGCCCGTCTTGGGATCGTGCACCCGGGTCAGGAAGGTCGCCAGTGTCTCCCCTTGGATGAGCTTCATGGCCAGGAAGGGTCGGCCGTCGGGGAGCGTGCCCATCTCGTGCACGGGCGGGATGCCCGGGTGTTCGAGCTGACCCGAGATGCGGGCCTCCTCGATGAAGCGGCGGGCTGCCCGAGGCGCATGGGCCAGCCGCTCATGAACCAACTTGATGACGACGTCCCGACCGAACGCGGGATCGGCGGCCCGGTAGATCGCCCCCATGCCGCCCTGGGCCATCAGTTCCTTGAGGATGAACCGGCCAACACAATGGCGGGTGCCGATCCGCAGTCCGGCGGGGACGCTGCTCTCTTCCCCGCCTTGGGCGAGGGTCGGGATGGGCTGAGCGGTCGAGTCCAGACTGATGGACAATTGGGGCGGCGGGTCTTCGGCGGCAGGTGAGGGCGGGATGGGCATGGTGCGCGTTCCGGCTGGAAGCAGTCGCGGCCATTATAACACTGGTTGCGTCCGGTGAATCCCCTAATCAGGTGAGCGCGCGGGCTGGGTGGGGAGGTGAATTCAACTGCCCCCTTGCTATCGGCGCCCCGGTGGTCCACAATGGCTCCTGTCGTGGCGGTGCGGAAGCGGCCGGGCGCACGGCATGGCGGGGTGGTTCCCAAAATGCAACCGGCAGCGACTGTAGCCGCGGCGCGGAGAATGTCAGCCCGCGGCCAGGCGAACCGCCCCGAGCGGTCTTGGCCGACTGGACGGCTCGAGCATCAAGTGACGATGAGAGCGGAGCACCACGGCGCGGCTGCCAGAAGCGGTCCGCGGCCCCTTCCTGAGACGATCTCCTTGATGCTGGCCGAGGACCGGACATGCCCCGCATTTGGATGGATGACGAACAAGCTTCTGGTGTGCTGGACCCGGACATGATGCGACCGCGGCGGCCCCGCGGCGAATCGGCCCAATCTCCGCTGGAAACCTACCTGCGCGAGATCAACGAGACGCCGTTGCTGAACGCCCAAGAGGAAAAGGACCTGGCCATCCGCATCGGCGGCGGCGACGGTGCCGCCCGTGATCGCATGGTGCGGGCCAACCTGCGCCTGGTCGTCAACATTGCCCGCAACTACACGGGCAAGGGTCTCGCCCTCCAAGACCTCATCGAGGAAGGCAATCTCGGCTTGCTGCGGGCGGTCGAGGGGTTCGACCCCAACATGAACACCCGCTTCAGCACCTATGCCAGCTACTGGATCAAGCAGTCGATCAAACGGGCCCTGGTCAACACGGCCAAGACGATCCGCATCCCCGCTTACATGGTCGAACTGTTGGCCAAATGGCGGCGGGCCTCGGCCCAACTCCAGGATGAACTGGGCCGGCCTCCCACCCAGGAAGAAGTCGCCAAGGTCCTCGACCTGCCCAAGAAGAAGCTCAACATCATCAAGAAGGCGATCCGCGTCTACAACGCCGCCCCCCAGACCGAGCAGTCCGAAGATGGCTGGACCCTGGGCGAGATGGTTACCGACGAGCGGACCAAGACGCCGGACACCGAGATGGTCGAGGCTGACGACCTCAGCCATGTCCTGCTCTTGCTCGAGAAGATGGACAAGCGCGAAGCCACCATTCTGCGGATGCGCTTCGGTCTCGACGCCGAGGAGCCCAAGACGCTCAAGGAGATCGGCGAGGCGCTGGGGCTGACCCGGGAGCGCGTGCGGCAGATCGAGAGCGAGGCGCTGGCGAAGCTCGCCGAGCATCTGCAAGCCGACTAGCGTCGCGGCGCCCGGAATCGACCATGCCGCCCAAGCTGCGTCTCTGGCTGCCCGTGGCGGCGCTGATGCTGATCACGCTGCTCCTCGGCACCGACCTGTTCGCGCATCGCCGTACCCACGAGATGCTCTGGGCGGTGCTGAATTGGCTCGGACTGGACGGGCTCAGGCTGCCTCGGCCGCTGGTCCGCACCGGCGAGGGCTGGCTCCGCAAGTCGGCTCACTTTCTGGAATATGGCCTGCTGGCCGCCTTGTGGTTCCGGGCGCTTCGGGGCTCGTCGCCGGAGCGCTGGCGTTGGTCGTGGGCGGGACTGGCCCTGGTGGGCGCGGTCGCCTGGGCTGCCGTCGATGAGCTTCAGCAGGCCTCTATCGCCACCGAGCGGACGGGCAGCGTGCAGGACGTGGTGCTAGATGGCTGCGGTGCGGCCACGGCTCTGGCCGTAGTCGGCCTCTTTGCCTGGTATCGGCGACGCTCGGCTTCTGGTGACTAGAAACTCCAGCGCCCTGCCTCTGAGGGGCAGGGCACTCGACGTGGCGGACTGTTCAGCACCCGTCGATCCACCTCGTGTGGCGGAAAAGTGCGGTGGATACTCGCGTTATCGGCTTGGGCCGGGTGGCGGCCTTGGGCCAATGCCCATGTTGCCGAAGCCGCCTGGGCCACGACCACCTTGTTGCTCGCGCTGCCGCTGGGCAAGTTCTAGCATCATCGGCGCCAGCACAGTGGCAATCTCGGGTTTGGACAGGTTCGTTGCTGTCGCCAGCATTCGTCGCTGGGCCTCTGCCATCCTGGGTTCGAACTTCGCCTTCAGCGCTTGTTCAGCTTCGGCAGTCGGGTTTTCAAGTTCGATCAGTGCTTTAGTGGCTTCAATCAAGGCCTCATAGTCTTTCTTTAGAGTGGGCAGCATGGCTTCGGCCGTGGAGCGGTCGGTGATGCGCTCCGTTGTGCTAACCACTTTCTCCATGCAAGCGAGCACGTTGGCCAAGGCCCGTTCATGCGCGGACATCGTGAGCATCGGCAGCAGCCAAATGCCCGCGGCGACCAGCCCGCCGATGCCCAACAAGCCGAGCACGACCAGCACGAGAACCGAAGCGTTGCCCTGACTGCGCCGGGCAGGGCGGGGCCGCTTCTTCTTCTTGGGCCGAGGGGACGCTTCCGCCTCGGGCTCGGGGGCCGGGTCGGAAGCAGGTGTTAGGGCCTGGGCTAACGGCGCCGGTGGAGCTGCCAACCCGGCGAGAGAAATCAGCGTCTGGCATTTAGGGCAAGTGATGCTCGCTCCGCGAGTGATCAAGGCCTGTCCGGCTCGGAGGCGCGTGCCGCACGACGGGCATTGGAAAGGGACGTCACTCACGGTTCACCTCTTATGAGGTTCTTGGACGAATGCAGTCGTTCGAAGACGGCGGAGGCGGCGTCTGGATGCCGACTTCAGACAGCCATAACTCACGTACCCTTCGTTTGAAATGGCCATACTGCCTAACCCCTAGGCACCATACTTGCCCAGGCGGCGGGCGTGGGCCAGGGCATGGAGCATGAGGTACTTGGCCTCGAAATGGCCAAGCCCGCCGTGCAGGCAGGCCGCCTCGCTGAACCCGGCCACGCCGTCCGTGCGGGTCATCTCCGCCACGAGCAGCGTCGGGACCGGGTGCCAGCTATGGCTCCGCATCTTGCTCGGCGTGGAATGGTCGCCGGTCACGATGAAGACGTCGGGCCCCAGGCGCTGAATCGCGGGAATCACCTCGTCGAGCTTTTCGATCATTTGCACCTTGGCCATGAAATTGCCGTCTTCGCCGGTGCTGTCGGTGTACTTGTAGTGCAGGAAGAAGAAGTCGTACTGCTCCCAAAGGTCTTCCAGCGTCCTGATTTGCTCTTCCAGAGTGCTGCCACACTCGGCGATGGTCATGCCGACCAGGCGGGCGAGCCCCTTGTACATCGGGTAGACGGCGATGGCGACGGACCGAAGGCCATAAATCTCTTCCATGGTCGCGATGTTGGGATAGCGCGCGAAACCGCGGAGCGTGACCATGTTGGTCGGGGCTTCCTTGCGGAGGACCCGGGCGGCCTCGGCCACGAACTGGTTGACAATCTCGGCGGTGCGCTCGGAGGCCGGGTCGGCCCCCCGGGCCGTGAGCGGCGCTAGCCCCAGCCCCTGGGGGTCGGTGTCGTTGACGTGGTCGCCCAGATCGGCGGCGCGGATGACCAGAACGAAGCGATGCTCACGCACCGGCTCCACGAACAACTCCACGTTGGGGATCCCGATCTGGCGGAGCAGCCCGCACATGTCGATGCAACGTTCGGTGCTAGGGCGGCCGGCCCGGCGGTCGGTAATCAGGCCTTCCTCGTCGATGGTGCAGAAGTTGCCCCGAATGGCCACGTCTTGCGGGCCGACTGGGAAATTGATGCCCAGGGCTTCCAGCACGCCGCGACCGATCTGGTACTCGAGGGGGTCGTACCCGAAGAGGCCCAGGTGGCCGGGCCCGCTCCCTGGGGTGATGCCGGGCAGGACGGGAACGCTCAGGCCGCAGACGCCTTCGCGGGCGGCGGCATCGAGTTGAGGCGTGTGGGCGGCTTCCAATTCGGTCTTGCCGCCGGGTTCGAGGGGCAGGCCGCCCAGGCCGTCGGCCACGAGCATGACGATCTTGGTGGTGTTGGGCTGGCGCAACCGGCGGACCAGGTCGTGCAGTCGCATGGGGCGCTCACTGGGGAAAAGTTCGTGGCTGGATCATTGCGTTAGGGCCAGCCAGCAGTTAGTCTAGGCTTAGAGGCAGGACGGGGCATCCGTCAAGCACGCTTCCGTTCCGCCCGAACACCGGTCGACCGCGCCCCGCGGTCGCTCCGCCAGCGCGCGAGGACGACATGCAGCTCCAAGACGAAGCCATTTCCTTCAACTACCAGAACGCCATCGCTCCGACGCGCGCCGACGAAGAGTGGAAACCCAACGTCGAACTGCAAATGCAGCATTTCGTCTCCAGCACGCGGCTGAAGGCGCTGATGCCGCAACTCATGCAAGTGAAGACGCAAGTGGCCACCGAGCGCGAGCTGGTGGACCCGCCGCCCTCGATGCGGCCGTTGGACGCCGGCTTCATCGACCTGCCCGACAAGCTCCTGGTGGATCAGCGCCGCAACAAGGAGCGCAGCGACCTGTCCCGCATTCAGAACGTGGCCTCCCGTCTCCGGGGCGAGGTCGACCGCGTGGTCATTCTCGGCATCGGCGGCTCCTACCTGGGGGCCAAGGCGCTCTTCGACGCCGTCCGCAGTTCCTTCCACAACGAACTGCCCTACGAGAGCCGGATGACCATCCCCCGCATCTACTTCGAAGGCAACAACTTCGACAACGATGCGATGCAGGACATGCTCGAATTGTTCCAGGCCACCTGCGTCAACCCCGACGACACGCGGGAGCGGTGGGCGACGATCTTGATCAGCAAGTCCGGCGCGACGATGGAAACCTCCGCGGCCTTCCGCATTCTCCGTAAGGAAGTGGCCGAACTGTACGGCCCCAAGTCGGAGATGCTGCACAAGCTGATCATCCCCGTCTGCGGCGTGGGGGACAATCCGCTCCGCAGCTTGATGCATGCCTCGGGCTACATCGACGACGAGATCTTCACCATTCCGGACCGGGTGGGGGGCCGCTTTTCGGTCTTCAGCGTGGCCGGCCTGCTCCCAGCCGCGGTCATGGGGATGGACGTCAAGGCGCTCTTGCTCGGTGCCCTAAGCATGACCAAGCAGTTCCTCGAGGAGCCGTTCGAGCGGAACATCGTGCTCCAGTGGGCCGCTATCAACTACCTGGCCCAAGAGGAGCTTAACAAGCCGCTGCGGGTCATGGCGGTATGGTCGAAGAAGCTCGAAGCGCTGTCGATGTGGTACGATCAGCTCCTGGCGGAGTCCCTGGGCAAGCAGGGGCGGGGTCCGACGCCGATCACTTCGGTGATGACCCGCGATCTGCACTCCCGAGGCCAGCAGCACCAGGACGGTCGGCGCGACAAGATCATCAACAACGTCTTCGTGAAGACGACCAAGTCCGCTCCGCTGGCGATCGGCATGTCGGATCGCAACGAAGACGGGCTCAACGAGTACAGCCGCAAGACCATGCCCGTGCTCATGGAGGCGGCCCATAAGGGTGCCAACGAAGCTTATCTTGAAGTCGCCCGCCCCACAACCGACCTTGTGCTGCCGCAACTTAGCGAGTACACCATGGGGCAGGTCATGCAGATGCTCATGCTGGCGACCGTGGTCGAGGGCCGGCTCATGGGGCTCAATCCTTATGGCCAGCCCGGCGTCGAAGCCTACAAGCGGAAGATGCGCTCGATCCTGCGCAGCCAGCAAAGCATGAATACGCAAAACACCGCCGTCGAACGGTCCCAGCCCGTGCCCAGCGCCGGCTAGCGCCCGGCGGTTCCAAGGTCCCAACGATGGCCATGCCGGCTGACTTTCAGGTCCTTGTTCGTTACGGCTCGGCCGGCCTCGTCGGACGCTTCGGCCCCACCGATCCTCACATCGTCTGCCGGCGTGGCGACCGGGTGCTCATTCACTCCGAGCGTGGCCACGAGATCGGCGAAGTCCTGGGCCTAACCCCTTCCCGCATCGCTTGGCCCGCCTTGCCCGTCGTCTCCGGCGAGTTGCTGGGCCTGGCTTCCGCGTCCGACTGCGAACGCTTGGTTGCGGTCCAGTCCCGCTGCTCGGAGGCACTCGCGGCGGCCGATCGGCTGGTAAGTGAACTGGGCCTGCCCGCCACGGTGCTGGACCTGGAAGCCGTGATCGAACCGGATGCCTTCGTCTTGCACCTGGCACGCTCTGGCCCCGCTGATGTTCGGCCATTGGTGGCCCAGCTATCGCGGCTTCTCGACGCTGCGATCCAGGTACGCGACTTGACGGACCCCAGCTTGCAGCAGGCCGCCGCGACTGGCTGTGGCTCCGGGAACTGCGGGAGCGGCTGCGGATCCGACGGTGGCTGTGGCTCGGGCGGGGGATGCAGCACCTCGGGCGGATGCGGCAGCGGATGCGGTTCCCAGCCGCCTGAGGTCTTCGAGCGGGATTGGCAGGACTTTTTCGCCGAGCGTCGTGCCCTGACCCAGCGCCGGATCGCCTTGCCGGTTTGAGTTGACCCACGACGGGGCCGATAATCGGAGCAGGGTGTCGCCAGATTCTTCTGGGTGGATATCTGCATACGATCCGGACAGGTCAGAGCGATCTCGAAAAGGGGCCACAACCGGGTTGTATACGCATGTTCATTATGGTAGACTGCGACGTTTGACTGAGCAGTCGGGAGGCGGCTGGGGTGAACACCGACCGCTGTCCCGAGCCCGACATCGGCGCCGGGAAGCGTGGCAAGGCCCAGAAACCCTGTGAAAACAGCGTGGCGCGAGCGTCCAAGAGCGAAAACTCCTTCGTGGCGACCCTCTGGAAAGCTGTGGCGCTAGCGCCCGGATGCGTGGCGACCCCGTGGCGAGCCCTGGAGACCCCATCGGCAGGCCGACGAGACCCCAAAAAAACCTGGATGGCCTGGGGGTGTTCCCTCAAGACCTTGGGCCTGCCGCCGGGCCGACTTTGGTGTAGAATGTTGGTCATGAGTAGTCCGCACTGGTTCAGGCTGGTGATCGTCCTTAGCGTGGCCCTTCTGGGGGTGACGCTGGCCGAGGCATGCCCCGGCTGCAAGGACGCTATCGCGGCCATGGACAACGCCAATAAGACACCCTTCGACAACGACCCGGCGGCCATGGGGGAAATGCTCTCATGGACCGTGCTGCTCATGCTGGGCACGGTGTGCGGGCTCTTTTCGACTTTTGCTGGGACCTTCTATTTCATGGTCCGTCGCGAGGCGGCCGTCCGGTCGCGTTCGGTGGTGCCCCTTGCCGCCGGTGATGGGGCTCCTTCCTCAACAGGTCCGGCCGAAATGGACGTGCCCGAGTCCGGCGTGCCAGCCGCTGTCACTCCGGGGCCCGCATGACCGTTCGTCCCGCCGTCGTGGCGGATGTGCCGGCCATTGTCGCGCTCATTCAGCACCATGCCGCCCAGGGCAAGATGGTGCCCCGTCCCGCCGACGAGATCTACACCCAACTCCGGAGCTATTGGGTGGCGGAGGCGGACGACGCGCCGGGGCTGGCGGGCTGTGCTTCGTCCCATCTCTACTGGTCGGACCTGGCGGAGTTGAAGGGGCTGGCCGTAGCAGCGGGCTGGGAGGGCCGAGGCGTGGGGCGGGCTCTGTGCCTGGCCTGCCATGACGAACTGCGGCGGTTGGGCGTCCGCCGGGTCTTCGCCCTGACCGGCACGCCACGCTTCTTCGAGCGGCTCGGCTATCGGATCGGGGACAAGAACGAACTGCCCCGCTTCATCTGGGGCGAGTGTGTCCGCTGCCCCAGCTTCCCGGTGTGCCAGGAAGAGGCATTGGTGCTCGACCTGCTGCCGTCGTAAGGGTGGGTACGAACGAAGGGCAAGCCATGCTCGGACATAGGCGATCCGCGGCGGCGCCTGCCTGGGCCGGCTGGGCGGCACCCGTGCGCTGGGCAACGCTGCTGGCCCTCTTGTTCTTCGTGGCCTGGGCGGCCACGCAGCTTGGCGAGCCTCGCCGTTGGGCCTGGTGGGAGACGGCGCTGGCGTCCTCAAGGCCCGCCGCTTCAATTCCGACGCACCCCGCCGCTCCACGCCGAGCACCCTTCCCGGATGAGGCAACCCTAGCCGGGGCCCTGGACGGCGAGCCCTTCTGGTCCGAGACGGCCCGCAATCCGCTGCGCGGCCGTGACTTCGAACGGCACCTCCGAGATGCCGACGCCCGGTACCACTTGCTGCTGCTGGCGGCCGCGGTCGAGCCTGGCGTTTTGGAACAGGATGCTGAGCCCGCTCCCGCCTGGGACGCACTGATGGCCCATCCGGACCGGTATCGCGGCCGGTTGCTGCGCTTTCAGGGGCATCTCTTCGGGCTGCGGCGGATGCCGCTCAGTCGGGACGACGTGCCGGGGCTGAAGAGTTGTTTCCAGGCCTTCCTGACAGTGGGGGCAAGCCAGGAGCGGCTCTGCGTTCTGTTTCCAAGGGAACCCGCCGATGCCGATTGGCCACCCGAGGAGCAATGGGCCCGGATGTGGCGGCGCGACGTCGGCGTGGCGGGCTATTTCCTTAAAGTCGTGCGGATTGACGGACCGAAGCCCGGAGAAGAACCCACCTTGCTTCCCGTGCTCGTGGCCCGTACGCTGCTGTGGCCGCCCGATGCGGAAGGGGCGGCCCCGACCATGCACCAGGGGCTATGGGTCTTCGGCCTGATGGCGGCACCGGTCCTGGTTCTGGCCCTGTGGCTACGCTGGCAGTGGCGGCGGGGTGACCGCCCGCTCCGGCAGCGGTTGGCCGACGTGACGGCCCGCCGGCAGGCCGACGATGCCAGGGGAATGGCTGCTTGGGCGGAGGGTGAGACCCCACCCGATCCGGAAGTTTGACGGGGGCGGATGGGGATTCTCGCAGGCCGCCCGCAGCAATGCCCACCCCGGTCCCGCCTCCGCCCCCACGCCGCCGCTTGTTCGTGCCGCTGCATCAATTGGCCCAATCGCGACTGACCCGTCGAGACCTCATGCTGGCCCTGCCGGCGCTGCTGCTCAGCCTATTGCTCAATGCCGTGCTTATCGGCTTGATGATCTGGTACGGGGGCGGCGATGCCGCCACCTCAGCCCGTGACAAGCAGCTTGGCCTGGGCACGGCCAAGCCGCGCGACGCCACTCGCATCGTTCCCGCGAACACGGCGGATCGGGACTTCATCGACGTGGCGGCCGTCGGTCCGGAGATCAAGAACATTCCTCAGTCGACGAAGCCCAACGTGCCGGCACCGGAGATACGTCCCGATGAGCCGGCCGGCATCGCCATCATTCCCGACGACAGCAAGCCCGACGGCATTGGCAGCGGCCCGTTGGGAGGCATCCAGGGGCTGGGCGGCAGCGGGGCCATGGGGTTCGGTGGTGCGAACCTGCTCGAAAAGGACTATGGTTTCACCGGTACCGGTGGCTCGGGTCCGACCGGGGCTGGCAGCGGCCTGGGCGGGATGGGCGGCGGCCAACTGGAAGGCGGCGGGCTCAGCCTACGAGTGGGCGACATCAACCAGACGGCACGTATCTATGGTGGCAATGATGCCTCCCAGCAGGCGGTTGCCCTGGCCCTGGTCTGGCTTAAGCAGCACCAGGCGCCGGACGGCCGCTGGTCCATGCACGACTATCACAAGCACAGCCCGAATTGCACCTGCCAGGCCGACGTCGAGCGCGAAATCCAGAGCCAACGCGATCCGCAAGACCTGGCGGGCACGGCTTTGGGCGTCTTGCCCTTCCTGGGCGCCGGCCACACACCGCTCAAGCCCACCCAGTTCCAGCAGACCGTGGCCTCCGCCCTCGACTATCTCCGCAATCGCCAGGACCACTCGGGCGATCTGGGAAACACCTTCGACGGCCGCGGCTCGATGTACGGTCATGCACTCGGCACCATTGCGCTGTGCGAGGCCTACGCTCTGACCCAGGACCCCAAGCTGCGGACGTCGGCGCAGCGGGCTGTCAACTACATCGTCGGCGCCCAAAATCTGTCCACGGGCGGCTGGCGCTACTTCCCGCGGACGGACGGCGACACGTCGGTGCTGGGCTGGCAAATCATGGCCCTGCACAGTGCCCGCATCGCCGGGCTGGAAGTGCCGGCCCGACCGCTCGAACTGGCCCACAAGTGGCTCGACAGCGTCCAGATTTCCGCGCCCAACCAGGCCCAGCCGAACCGACCCTTTGTGACGTTCCAGTACACGCCGCGTGGCCACGTCACCCCGGCCCTCGGCGCGGTCGGCCTCCTGAGCCGGCAGTACCTGGGCTGGAAGCCGCCCCACCCGGAGCTGCTCCGCGGCTGCGACTTCCTCCTGGCGAACAAGCCCCCCAATCTCGCCGAGTACAACCAGCAGGTGGAAGCCTTTCGAGCCATGCCGAACCGCTTGCCGATCGGCCGGGACGCAGAAGGCCGCCCGCCGCTCCAGGTCTATTACTGGTACTATGCCACCCTGGTGATGCACCACATGGGCGGGAGCTACTTTGACGAATGGAATCCGGCCGTGCGCGACCTGCTGGTCGCCACGCAGATCAAGGAAGGGCATGCCCTGGGGAGTTGGGACCCCGGCGTCTCGGATCACGGCAATCGGGGCGGCCGCGTTTACACCACCGCTCTGGCGACACTGACGCTCGAAGTCTATTACCGCTACTTGCCGCTCTATCGCAAGGTCGACGAGAAGCATTAGACACGGGGCGGAGCAGCGCCCCCGGTGTCAGCGCGGCATCCGCATCAATTCCTGGAACATGCCACAGATGGTGGGTGCGGCATCGGAGCCGATGCTGTTTTCTTCCCCGTACTGTTTCTTCTGCCGACCGTAGCAGAAGGGCGGCTTCTCATCCCATTGTCGTTTCGGCAGAATGTAGCCAAGCTGGTCGTTGGCCAGGCCGATGATCATCTGCCAGCGGCCGCCCAGGGCCGGGTAGATGGCGGGCTCCTTGGGTGCCTCGGGGAAGTCGGCACCCGGGTCGACTGGGTCCTGAATCTTGTCCAGCACCAGTTCGGGGTAGATCTCACCGGGAATGCAGGCCACGTGGAGTTCGCCCAGGAGCAGGGCAGCGACCTCGGTGCGGACGGCCATGCGATCCTCTGGGGTCTTGTTGTCGCCGGGCTGCAGATCGGCGGGGTTTCCCGTCCAGACGTAGACGTCGCGCTTGAGCACGCCGAGCTTGCGGCCCAGGTGGTAGAGCGGGTTGGTCATGGCAACGGTGAACTGGCGCGCGCGGACGGTCATCGGCGTGAGGCGGACGGGCTCGGCCCGGGCCAGGGCTCGATCGCAGGCGGCTCCGAGCAGTTCGCCATAACGCCGGGTCTTGTCCCAAGTCCCATCCTTGAGCAGGTTGCCGGCCTCGTCCTTGATCGGAACGTGCAGGGACGTCATCAGCCCGCCGACCGTTCCCGTGAGATAGACCACCGGGCAATCGTACTTCTTCCGCAGGTACTCGATCGTGAAGTAAACGTAGTCGGCGGTCAACTCCGTGTTCTTGCTATTCATGGTCTCGGGATGGCAATTCCACTGGACGACCAGGCCAAGGGGCGGGCGGACCCCGCCGGCCGAGGAATGGAAGCGTAGGACGACCAGGTCATCATGAAGGACTCTGGGCTCGCGGCTGTCATGGAGGAGTTCCGGTGCCTGCACGACGCCGATCTGAGCGGCGGCGGGCTTGAGGTTCCTCTCAGCGGCCCGAACCGAGGCGACGACGCGGTTGGCGATGAATTCGAGATAGGCGGGGTCGACGCCACTCACGACAGGGCTGGGGCCCCAGAGACCGAGCGTGTCCGGCCCTTCATGGTTGTGCGTGCTGGTGACCAGGACATAGTGGAAGTCGGGAAGGCGCTCTCGGACCTTAACGACTTCGGCATGGAAGTAGCCGACGATGTCGAGGGAAACGAGAGCGATCTTCTTGTCCCCTTCTTTGAGGACGACGGTGCGGGCCATGATCGGGTCGTGAACGCCCGTGGCCTTGCGATTGTGGCCAAAGCCCGCGACGTAAACTGGCCTCCGGGCCTCGGTCAGGGAGGGCGTCAGGTCCTCAGAGGCAAAGCCGACCTCGATAACTTCAACCGTTTGGGCGGCGACAGCACCCACGGTGGCACCGGCCTGCTGCCCCAGCCAAGCGGCACCGGCCAGTAGACCCAGCATCAACGCTGCGATCAGACCCTTCCGTATGGCTACCATTGGACTGACCCTTGAGGCTCAAGCAACCTGGTGAGCCATTCTAGCAGCTTGGTCAGGCCGGACCGAGGCGAGGCTTCCCAAGAAATTCCCCAAAGTCTCCCAAACTGCTTGACACCCGACATTCATTAGTTATGATGCCATAGTTGTTAATGAGTTTTCCTCCATATTTGATCTTTGTCAATGTTTTCGTGCCGAACTAGGGGCCGTGACTCGCAATCATCGCCCTATCTTTAATGATAAATGAGAGTCCGAACGAGCTGACTTCGTGCGCTGAACCTGACGCTGTGGACCTCGCCGCGTCAGTTGCTTGAGCCAGAAACTCGTGGTGCTGTGGAAGCACTGCGTTTCGCACTGGAGCATGGTCCCGGCAACGTCATTCCTCTTTCGTTCTTTCGAGTCGCTTGCCGGTCCGGCCCTCCAGTTCATTGGCGTTTTTTGCAAGGAGAATGAAGATGGCTCGTCGTGGTCGTTCAGCGTTCACGCTGATCGAACTGCTCGTCGTG
>CALLZJ010000037.1 GCA_937858435.1 uncultured bacterium | reverse complement strand
CCAGAACCTCAAGGACGCGGGAAAGCTCCAGGGTTTCGATCTTTACGGCGTGGAACGAATCCACGAAGCCCGCCGGCTCCTGGAGCGGAGCGCCGACGCGGCTCTGGCCGCCCGCGATCCCAACGCTGCGGCCCGGCTGCCCTTGCCCCGAGCGGCCCCCGCTCTCGGCCAGGCCTTTCTCCTGAGTTCCTATGAGGGGGATGGCAACGTCACCTACGTCGACCTCATTCTCAGCCTCCAACCGCGCACGCCCCAGGAACGGATCGAGCTCGCCCATGGTCTGTCGATTTGCCTGAAGCAACTCCCTTTTCGACCGCCAAGCCCGGCCGCGGACCGGCTGCCCAAGCAGGTCGCCAATCGCATCGTCGACGCCGGGCTGGAACAAGTCAGCCGCGCCTTGGCAGAGGGCTTCACCGACAAGGCCCTCCTGCTCAGCGACCATCTCCGTCCGCTCAACCGGATACCGGAGATTCGCGCGATCATCGACCGCGTGCCCGATCCCCGGTAGCGGGCCGATCGGACCGTAAAATGGCAAGGAAAGATTCTTGAGGAGGTATGCCCGTGATTCGCTTCAGGGCCGGCTTCAAGTACGTCGCCACCGGGGTCCTCGCCAGGTGCTTGACTTCCCGGCCGCCATTACCTGCGCGGCCGACCTTGAGGCAGCCCGCCGCCTCCTTGCGGTCGCGCTGGCAGACGTGGCCGAGGCGGCCATCGAGTCTGGAGAGCCCTTGCCGCAGCCGAGCCCAGGTGCGACCGATCCGGAAATGGCCATCGGAGAGCCGATCTACTTACATCTCGTGGCGAGCGCCGACGTTCGTGAAGTTCCCGCCGGGGCTGTCTCGTGAAGCGGGTCGACCTGCTACGGCATTTGCAGACGTCCGGCTGCTTCGAGAAGGGAAAGGCCATTCAATATGGGTCAACCCAGCCAGCCGGAGGCTAAGCGCGATCCCACGCCACCGTGAGTTGGACGACTACACCGCGAAGGCGATCTGCCGACAGCTCGGCGTGCCTGGGCCGGCGGAGCAGTAAGGCCTGGCGGTGTGACGCCACTCAGAGCGACATTGTGGCAAGAGTGCCATGGTGACTGTGTAAGTAGCGCCGCAGAGTGCCTGCTGCGTCACGGTCCAAGAGAAACAAAAAACCCCAGCCCGAGAGCTGGGGGTCAAGCAGAGTGGGAGATGGCCTTGCGGCCCGAGGGCTATGGTTGGCCGGCAGTGCCGGTGAATCCAGGAAGTTTGATGGAGGAAGGCGACGAGTGTTGTTGTGTCTCTTCAGGTGTCTGTCGTTCGTCGCCTTCACAACAACATACGCTGCCCCTGGCCCGACCTTACAACCCTCCATGGAATTCTTGTCCGGCTCACCTCACGGGCCTGGGCTGCGTCGGTTGCCCGGAGTGTGATGCCGCCATACGATAACCGGACCATCCCACGTTCGTGTGGCCACGCTTGGCCCACGATGACCCACCTGCCTCCCGCCTTGCGAGACTGCCCATGGCCGCTTCGAAGACGTTGCTCGTTGTCGACGACGATCATGAAATCGTCCACGCCATTCGCGCCGTCATGGAGAACAAGGGTTATCGAGTGCTGACGGCCACCGACGGCAATGCCGGCATCAACGTCGCCGAGCGCGAGAATCCCGACCTGGTCATCGTTGACATGATGATGCCGAAGAAGTCCGGCTTCCTGGTCTTGGAACGGCTCAAGAAGGGCAAGACCCCGCCGCGGATCATCATGATCACGGCCAACGAAGGCGGCCGTCACCGGGCCTATGCCGAAATGCTGGGCGTGGACGACTACATCCGCAAGCCCTTCGCCATGGACCGACTGCTGGAAAGCGTCAAGAAGCACTGTCCGCTGGACCCCCACCCTGCCGCCGCCGAGCCGCCCGGCCCGAGCGCCTGACCGCGCAACCGGTACGGCCCGCACCCTTGAGCCAGTTTGCCGCCGCTTCCCTGGTGCGACCCGCACGCGTCCTACCACCAGCAGCTTCCAGCCGACTGACGGATCGGGAATTCCGGGCTAGGCCCGAGCAACCCCACTGTTCGCGCCGATCCTGAAAGCAGCCCCCATATGCACTCTTGGCAAAGGACGCTGCCATGCTCAACTGGCTGCCGTACATCGGCCTTAGCCTGCTCTTCTTGAACTGGACCCCGCCTTCGGTGTGGGCCCAGGAGCCGCCCGTCGCCGTGGCCCCGGTCGTCTGGGACGATCAGCCTGAAACCGCCTCGACCGCCCCTTCCTTGGTCCGGACGGACGGCTGTGCGGTCTGCTGCGATCCCTGCTGCGAGCCTTGCGGTCCCGCCGGCCGGGTCTGGTTCACCGGCGAGGTGTTGGCCTGGTGGATGCGCGGTTCGTGGACGCCGCCCCTGGTCACCGGCTCGGCTCCGGGCACGCCGCTCGAAGACGCCGGCATCCTGGGACGGCCCGGGACGGCCATCCTCTTCGGCGACGAACGAATCAACAGTGCCGTTCGGGGTGGCTTCCGCGTGGGCATGGGCGTCTGGCTCAATCGCGAACAGACCTGGGGACTCGAAGGCAGCTTTTTCGTCCTCAGCCGGCAGGAAGACGGCTTCGTGGCCAACGGGCTGGGAGGCCAGATTCTGGCGCGCCCCTTCTTCGATGTTGAGGCCAACGCCGCCGACTCCGCTCTGGTCTCCTTCCCCGGCCTGGTCAGCGGCGCCGTCGCGGTCAGCAGCTACTCGGAACTGCTGGGAAGCGACTTCAGCGTCCGGCGCCGGCTGAGCTGCTCTTCGGACTGCTGCGGCGGCCGGCGGATCGACCTCGTGGCCGGCTTCCGCTACCTGCGGCTCGCCGAGCAACTCGACATCTACGAGAACATCCAGACGCTGGACGGCGATCAGCAAGTGCCGGCCGGGACGCGCTTCCTCATCTCCGACCGTTTCACGACTCGCAACGAGTTCTACGGCGGTCAGATAGGCGTTATGGCCGAGACCTGGCAGGGACGCTGGTTCGCCAGCTTCCGAGGCGTAATTGGCCTGGGCACCAATCGTCAGTCGGCCCAACTCGAAGGCTCCACCACGGTGATCGTGCCCGACCTCGGGCCGGTCACGTTTCCCGGTGGGCTCCTGGTCCAGCCTTCCAATTTGGGCCAGTTCAACCGCTCGCAGTTCGCCGTGGTGCCGGAGCTCTCGTTCCAGGTGGGCTGCCACCTGACCGACAACCTGCGGGTCTTCCTGGGCTACAACCTGATCTGGTGGACGAACGTGATTCGGCCAGGCGATCTGGTGGACTTGGCAGTCGATCCGTCACAAGTCGTCGCTCGGCCGGCCTTCGGCTGGAACACCAGCGACGCCTGGATCCAGGGCATCAGCGGCGGCGTGCAGATTCGGTTCTAGGTTCGCGTCCCACCGCGCCACCATCGCGGCGGGGCCTGGTGATAGCAGACTCGCTCGGGGCGGGGCCGGGGGCACCCTGGGGGGGTTGTTTTTCCGCGCAATCATCCCGGGGGGCGCGGGCGCGAGCCTCTATCGCCTCGCCCGCGAAAAGGCGCTCGCCGCTATCGCCGACCAGACGGCGCGGGTGACCACCAT
>CALLZJ010000036.1 GCA_937858435.1 uncultured bacterium | reverse complement strand
CGGCGAAAAGGCCCCCGCCGGGGGGGGCCCCCGCGGGCAACGGGAGCGGCGGGGCTCCCCCCGCCTCGTCGAGCAGCGTCAGCGCCTGCCCGCCAGAGTCATAGATCAGTGCGGCCTTGCTGCCATGAATCTCGAAACCATGGACGAAGGGCCGACCCTTGGGGCAGATCGCCCCGCACTGGCTTGTGACGCAGCCGCCCTCGGCGAACTCGTAATGGGTGGTTTGGTACACCAGGGTTGGCCCATCCCAGACGCCCTGGGTCAGGACGGAGCGCGGCAGCCCCCAGAGCAGGTACAAGAAATGGGTGTCGTGAATGTGCAGATCGATCGCCGGCCCGCCGGTCCGCGCCGAGTCGGCCAGGCTCTCCGACCAGTCGGGTCTGCTGATGAGCCGGCGGAAGTGGGCCGCCCGAATCGCTCCCGCCGTCCCCGAGTGAACGAAGTCATGAGCGAAGCGGAACTCCGGGAAGTAGGGCAGGACCTGAGCGACCATGAGCAGCTTGTCGGCAGCTTTCGCCTCGGCCAGAAGGGCATGGCACTCATCCGGATGTAACGCCAAGGGCTTCTCAACCAGGACGTGCTTGCCCGCCGCCAGCGCCGCCCGGGCGGCCGCCACGTGCTGGTCGGTCGGCAGGCAGATGTCGACCAGGTCGATCTCGGGGTCGGCCAGCAACTCCTCCAGCGTGGCGTAGGCCTTTATGGAGCCCAGGGGCACGATCGCGCCGGGAGGGCCGAAATTGCCTCGGATCGAACGCCAGTCGCCGAGCCGCTTGGCGGGATCGCGGGAGACGATGGCAGCCACCCGGCCGCCCCCTTCAAGCCGCTGCGCTGCCAGGAAGTGGATGTAGCCCATGAAGCCCATCCCCACGATCCCGATGCGTACCATGCGCTTCCTCCCAAGCGGCAGCCGGCCCCGCGTCCCATCATCCTATCGACTGGCCCGGGCGGGAGCGGGCCCCGGGGACTAGGATGATGAAGGCTCCGGCCGACGCGATCGGAGCCTCCACAAGGCCGTCTTCCAGGGGCGCGCTGCCATGCACAAGGTCAATCTGAGCGAGAAGCTGGCGCTGTTCCAGGATCACTGGAGCCCCAAGATCGTGGGCGAGCTGAACGGCCAGCAGGTTAAGCTCGCCAAGTTCCAGGGGGAGTTCGTCTGGCATCAGCACGAGCAGGAGGATGAACTCTTCCTGGTCGTCAAGGGGTGCTTCCGCATGGAGTTCCGCGACCGCCAGGTGTGGCTGGAGGAGGGAGAGTTCCTGATCGTGCCGCGTGGGGTCGAGCATCGGCCCGTTGCCGACTCCGAGGTCCATGTGCTGCTCTTCGAACCTGCCTCCACGAGCAACACCGGCAATGTCCACCATGAGCGAACCGTTACCGACCTCGAGCGTCTGTGAAGCGATGGCCATTCAATTCCGCTCCGACAGTCCCGACGACCTGCCGCGGATCAGGCAGGTGCATGCCCGTGCCTTCGGCCAGCAGAGCGAGGCAGACCTCGTGGATGCGCTCCGCGCCGGCGGCCACGCGCGGATCTCCCTGGTCGCTGAAACCGAGTCGGGGGTGGTGGGGCATATCCTGTTCTCCGAGATGGCCGTGCTGACCCATGCCGGCGACCTGCCCGCCCTGTCCCTGGCACCCGTCGCCGTCTTGCCCGAACACCAGCGGCAAGGCATCGGGGCCGCCCTGATCCGCCAGGGACTCGCAGCCGCGCGCGAAGCTGGCCATGACATCGTGATAGTTCTTGGCCACCCGGACTACTATCCGCGCTTCGGCTTCTCCGCATCCCTGGCCGAGCGCCTTGGTTCGCCCTTCGCGGCTGGCCCCGCCTGGATGGCCATGGAGCTTTCCCCCGGGGCGCTGGCCAAGGTCGACGGCTGGGCCGCCTACCCACCCCCGTTCCAGATCGAGCCGCACGTTCGCCCCGTCTTTCCGCGTGACCGATCGGAATGGCTGCGGATGCGGACCGCTCTGCTCCCCGAGGCCGCCGCCGACCACCCAGGCGCGATCGAGGCGCTTCTCCGCGCTGCTGCCGCGGGGGCTGGTTCGTCAGCCGTATTTGTGGTGGCGCGGCCCCAAGGGCTGGGGGCGTTCATTGAACTCTCCATCCGCCCCTTTGCCGAAGGCTGCGTCACGGACCGCGTGGCCTACGTGGAGGCCTGGTATGTCGACCAGGACCTACGGCGGCGGGGGCCCGGCCGGGCCTTGCTCGCGGCCGGACAGGGATGGGCCCCCAGCCGCGACTGCACGGAGTTGGCCTGGGATGCTCGGCTCGACAACCGCGATAGCCACGCCGTCCACCTGGCCCTGGGCTTCGCGGAGGTCGAGCGGCTCGTCTGTTACCGGATGCCGCTAGCCGAAGAGAGCGGGCACAGCGCCTGAATGACCCCGGTCCGTTGCTGTGAGTCCGAAGCAGGGGCGGTGATTCTGCGATGTCCTCGGAACCGGGCCGGGTTTGGCGCGTTGGATGGAGCAGACCCTCAGGAGCCGCCCATGCATCGCACCAGTCTTGTGATGACTTTTGTGAGCCTTGTCCTTGCTGCCGCTCCGGTGCTGGCCGCGGAGCCGCGGCGCATGACGATGGAAGTTGAAGGGCAGGAGCGGGAGTGGCTCGTCTTCGCGCCGGCCACCGCCCAGGCTGAGCCGACACCGGTGGTCTTCGCGTTCCATGGCCATGGGGGCAGCATGCAGAACACACCCACTGGCCGGAGGCGATTGTCGTCTACCCCCAGGGTTTGCCCACGGCCACCCGCCTCGATCCGCAGGGGCAGCGGGCGGGCTGGTCGACCCGGGACGTGACCTTCGTCGATGCCATGCTCCAGAAGCTCCAGGCCGAGTACCGCGTCGATGAGCGGCGGCTCTACTGCATGGGCCACTCGAACGGCGGCGGCTTCACTTACACGCTCTGGGCCCTACGGGGCGAGCGGTGGGCGGCGCTGGCGCCTTCGGCAGCGGCACCCCAGCCCGAGCGGGCGGCCCGGCTGAGGCCCCTGCCCCTCCTCCACCTGGCCGGCCGCACCGATCAGGTCGTGCGCTTCGCGGACCAGGAGCGAACCATGGCCGCGGTCCGGGAGCGGAACGGCTGCGAAGCCACGGGCAAACCCTGGGAGGAACACGGGACCTGGTACGAGTCCAAGGCGGGCGCGCCGATGGTGGCCTACATCCATGCCGGCGGGCACCGCTTCCCTTCAGAGTTCAGCCCGGCCATCGTGAAGTTCTTCAAGAGCCAGGTCCGGCCCGAACGCACCCGCCCTGAAGGCGAAGACCCACCCCTGAAGTGAGGCTAGCGCTTGCGGAACTTCGGCACTTCCGGCTCGGGGACGGTCTTGAGGAGTTGCTGGATGATGTCGTCCGTGGACTTGCCCTCGGCCTGAGCCTGAAAGTTGCAACTCAGGCGGTGGCGGAGCACGGGGACGGCCACCTTGCGAATGTCGTCGATGGCGACGCTAAACCGACCGTCCATGGCAGCGACGGCTTTGCCCGCCATGATGAGGAACTGCCCGGCGCGCGGCCCGGCACCCCAGTCCACCAGATCGTTGACGAACTTCGGTGCCTCGGGGCTCTTGGGCCGGGTCGAGCGGACGAGGCGGGCCACGTAGTCGTAGACGTACTCGCCGACCGGCACGCCCCGCCCCACCTTCTGCAGCGTGGAGATCATCTTGGCCGTCAGGACCTTGTTCAACTCCGGGATTTCGTCCTTGGTCGTGGAGGAGAGGATGCGTTTCTCCTCGTCCAACGTCGGATAGTCGACCTTGATGTTGAACATGAAGCGGTCGAGCTGGGCTTCGGGCAGGGCGTAGGTGCCTTCTTGCTCGATCGGGTTCTGGGTGGCGATGACGAAGAAGGGGTCGGGAAGCTTGTACGTTTCCTGGCCGACGGTGACCTCGCGTTCCTGCATCGACTGGAGCATGGCCGCCTGGGTCTTGGGCGGCGTGCGGTTGATTTCGTCCGCGAGGACGATGTTCGCGAAGACAGGTCCCTTGACGAAGCGGAACTCGCGCTTGCCCTGTTCATTCTCGTCGAGAATCGTCGTGCCGGTGATGTCGGACGGCATCAGATCGGGCGTGAACTGGATGCGCTTGAAGGTGACGTCCAGGATCTGGGCGATGGACGACACCATGAGCGTCTTGGCCAGACCGGGTACGCCGACGAGCAGACAGTGTCCGCGCGTGAAGATGGCGGCAAGGATCTGTTCGATGACCTCGGCCTGGCCGACGACCACGCGGCGAAGCTGCTCCATCATCTGGGCGCGTGTCTGGCTGAATTGCGTAAGATAGTCGCTGATTC
>CALLZJ010000035.1 GCA_937858435.1 uncultured bacterium | reverse complement strand
GCGGGGCGGCCTCATCGAGCCAGGTGAGCGGCGTCGGGATGCCCTGCTGCTGCCAGTGCTGGGCCAGAACGTACTTGTCGGTGGTGAGACGCACCGCAGCGAGACCCGGTCCGAGCAGCCGGCCGCCCGCCTCCAGGGCCCAGCCCAGCCGTTGTTCGAGCAGTCCGTCAAACTCTGGAGCGATGATCAGCGACCAATCCGCCTCCCGGGCAGCCTGCTCCAGCAGGCTGCGTTCCTGAGCCGGAGGTACGGACTCGAAGGCAATGACCTGATCCAGTCCGACGAGGGAGCTGGCGGCGGCGTCGGCACAGACCGCGTCGAACATCGCCCGCCCCTCGCGGCGGATCGAGGTCGGCAGCTCCTCCCAGACCACGCTGCTGGCAAACTCGTAAACGAATAGCTTCACCGCGGCTCCCCTTCAGGGCCTGTGGGCGATCTGCCGCCGTTCGGCACGGGCAAGCTGCCGAGGAGCGACGCTGGTGTTGGCTGGCCCCTAAGACGGGCGCGACAACCATGGTACAGCCGGGAGCGGGGCGCGACGCGCGGCTGCTGAAAAGGACGAGTCCATCCGCTGGACACACGGCGGCGACTACTCGACCGCCGTTAGTCCGTCGAAACCTTGACCTTGGCGGCACGAAGCACGCGGTCGTGGTGCGTGTAGCCATGCTCGAAGGTTTCGAGCACCTGGCCTGCCGGGCTTCCCGGCGCCTGCATCACCGCCATGTGCAGGTTGGGATCGAACGGTTGGCCGCTCGATTCGATGCGGACAATGCCATGCCGTTTCAGGGCGTCCAGAATCTGCCCCCGCACGGTGGCCACGACTTTCGTTAAGGGCGACTCGTCCTGGACGTTGTTCAGAAACCGGTCGAGGTTGTCCAAGGCGGGTAGCAGGTCGGCCGCCAGCGGACCCACCGCGAACTTGCGCTCCTGATCGCGATCTCGAGCGGCCCGCTTCTAGTAGTTGTCGAAATCGGCCCGGACGCGCAGGGCCAGCTCGCGAAACTCGTCCCGCTCTCGGGTCAGCGTTTCAAGGGGATCCGCGGGGTTGGCCGGGATAGTCCCGTCCCCGGCCGCCTCCGGCACGACGTCGGGATCAACCGGTTGTTTTGGCATGGGGACCTCCGTCTCAATCACTTGGACTCGGCTGGTTGGGCCTCGGGCGGTTCCGGCTTGGCTTCGGCCGGCGTCTCCGTGGCCGTGAACCACTCCTTGACCCGATCCATCCAGCTCTTGCGTTCCGGCGAAACGTGTTTGTGGTCCAATTCCGCCAGTTCGCGGAACAGTTCTTCTTGGCGCTTGGTGAGCTTACGGGGTGTTTCGATCCGTAAATGGACGACCAGGTCGCCCCGCCCCCGGCCACGCAGATCGGGCATGCCCATGTGCCGGAGCCGGATCGTGTCGCCGTGGCCAGCCCCGCGCTCGACGGCCACCTTGTGCCGGCCCGTGAGCGTGGGCACTTCGATGTCGCCGCCCAGGGCCGCCTGGCTGAACGTCAGGGGCACCACGCAGTGCAGGTCGTGGCCGTCCCGCTCGAACAGGGGATGGGGCTTGACGCGGATCAGGCAGAAGAGGTCGCCACGCGGTCCACCGGGCGAGCTGACTTCGCCTTCACCCGCCAGTCGAATCTGATTGCCATGATCGACGCCGGCCGGCACGTTGACCTCCAGCGTCCGCCGCACCTGCACCTGCCCGGAGCCCCGGCAAGTTGGGCATGGATCGGTGATGACCTCACCCCGGCCGCCACACCCGCTGCAGGTGATCTGCACCTGGAAGAAGCCTTGCCGCTGAATGACCACGCCGCGCCCCTGGCAGCGATTGCAGCGGGCTGGCCGGCTGCCCCGGCGCGCGCCCCCGCCGCCACAATCACCACACATCTCGGAGCGTTCGAACTCGAGGGTTCGAGTCACGCCGTTGGCGGCATCGACCAGGTCGATCTCGAGTTGGATCTGGAGATTCTGTCCTCGAGCCGTGCGGCCGCCCCGCCCGCCGCGGTTGCCGAACAGATCCCCGAAGCCGCCGCCGAAGATGTCGCCAAAGAGGTCGAAGATCGAGTGGACGTCGGTGAACTGCGGCCCGCCGCCCAGCCCATCCAGCCCGGCATGGCCATAGCGGTCGTAACGGGCCCGCTTGTCCGGGTCGCTCAGCACGCCGTAGGCTTCGGACGCTTCCTTGAAAAGGGCCTCGGCTTCCTCGTCTCCCGGGTTGCGGTCCGGGTGGTACTGCATGGCCAGCTTGCGATAGGCTCGCTTGATGTCCTCGGCGTCGGCCCCCTTGCCCACGCCCAGGACCTCGTAGTAGTCACGTTTGGTTGATGACATCATTCTCGTTTCCGTCGCTCCAGCGCGGCGTCGTCGCAGGTCCCGCGGCCCATTGGCCAACCAGCCCGGGCCGGCTGAACGCCCACACCCCGTCCTGGCGCGCGTCTATCCCTTTATCGTACGGGCGCAGCCCAGCGGTGTGCAGCCCGCTGGGCCCTGGCCCCGCCCTACCAAGCCTGTCTATTCTTGTTGACTTACTGTATAGTCTTGATTAGTATTCAAATGAACACTCATTGGGAGGCTGCCTCATGGTCGTGCGGGATCGGCCGCGTTGCCGTCATTGTCACTCGGCTCCCGTGAGCCGCTCGCGGGGACTGTGCTGGGCCTGCTTCTACGACCCCGCCATTCGCCAGCTCTACCCCCGCTTCTTCGTCCCCACCAC
>CALLZJ010000034.1 GCA_937858435.1 uncultured bacterium | reverse complement strand
GCGATGGAGCAAGCCCTGGCAGGCTCTACCGCTGTCTTCAGTGCCGGGCCGCCGGGGAAGCTGCTCTTGCCGCGGCAACTGTGGCAAGCAGCGGGTCCGCGGGTCATTGTGGACTTCAATGCCGTGCCCCCCGCCGGCGTGGAAGATGTGGCAGTACATGAAGCGGGCGAGGAGCGCGACGGCTGCTACCGCTACGGGGCCTTGGGCGTGGGCGGCCTCAAGATGAAACTGCATCAGGCCGCCATCGGCCGGCTCTTCACCCGCTCTGACCTCGTGCTGGATGACGAGGCCCTGCTTGGCCTCGCCGCGGAACTGGCCTGAGTCTCTGGCCCACGACCCGCCCGGCAGCTAGCCGCCGTGCCGATCGCCCGGCTGCTCGCCGCGGGTGGTCTTTTCGATTTGGTTGCGGTCGTCGATGAAGACGATACGGGGCTCGAGCGGCTGATCGCTCAGGGCGAAGGTCATGACGATCAGGCGGTCTCCCACCTCGGCCAGGCGCGCTGCGCCGCCGTTGAGGGCGCAGGTGCCCGGCTCTTCCGCCACGATGATGTAGGTCGTGAAGCGGGCGCCGGTCGTGACGTTGACGATCTGCACTTCTTCATGCTCGACCATGCCGCTGGCCCGCAGAAACTCCCGGCCGAGCGACAGCGAACCCACATAGTGCAGATTCTTGTCCGTTACGCGGATCCCATGCAGCTTGGCCGCGAGATAGGATCGTAGCAGCATCGTCACTCCCACGCGGAACGATCGAAACCAGCGAAGCGCCTGCCCGCATCGCCGTGTTCTATGAACTTTGCCAGCCCCAAGCTCCTGGTGTCCGCCCGGCCGAGGATTGCCCGCTAGGACGGCGTTCGGCCTTCACCCTAGCGCCGGCCTCCAGGGATGCGTCGCGGCTGAAACATCCGGCTCGACAGGGGCGGCAATTCGCCGACCGTCACCTGTACTTTCATCGGGCCCTGGTTGTCGCGCAAACGGATGATTTCGAGCGTGGCCCGTGTCCCCGGCTTGAGACTCAGCATGGTCCGCCGGAGGTCCGGGGCGTTGCGAATCTCACGCCGCTGCTGGTCGGTGACAATGGCCAAGACGACGTCGTTGGCTTCGAGCCCGGCCCGTTCGGCGGGGGTGTTGTCCGCCACGGCGTCGATCCGCGCCCCGCCGGGCACGTGCAAACGCTCGGCCAATTCCTCCTCCAGGTCCATGGGCACCACGCCCAGGTAGCCCCGGGCCACCCGGTGCGGCGGCTGGATGAGTTGCTCGAAGGTGTCCTTCGCCGTGTTGCTCGGAATCGCAAAGCCAATCCCCTCGCTGCCCCCCGAGCGGCTGAAGATGGACGTGTTGATCCCCACGATCCGGCCTTGCAGGTCCAGCAGCGGTCCGCCCGAATTGCCGGGGTTGATGGCCGCATCCGTCTGGATCAGTTCGAGTTCGGCACTACGCTGCAGATCGCGTCCCTTGGCACTGACAATGCCCACCGTGGCACTTTGCTTGAGGCCGAAGGGACTGCCAATGGCGATCACCCAATCGCCGACCTCGAGGTGGTCGCTATTGGCAAACTCGGCGACCACGACGTGGTCGATCCGGTCGGACTTCACCTTAATCACGGCCAGGTCGACGGCGGTGTCGATGTAGACGTTGTCCGCCACTTCGACCATGATCATGCGGCCCGACTGCAGCGTGACGCCGATCCGGTCGGCCAGGCGCCCCGGATCAACGGGACTCGCCACGACGTGGGCATTGGTGAGCACGTAAAGGGTCTTGTCGGGGTCTTGGCGGACGATGACTCCCGAGCCTTCGCCTTGCTGGACAAACTCGAGCCGGCCTTGCAGGGGCCCGACCAGTCGCTCCTGGCGGACAAAGTTGGCGATGTTCACGACGGCGGGGCCGCCGCGGGCGATGCCAGCCCGGAAGATGGAGGGCTCGGTCTTGGTCACCAGTCGGCCCGCGACCTGCGCCTCGGCAGCCATCTCCGCTTCACGCTTGCGAAAGGCGGCCTCGGCCTCCAGCTTGGCTTCCGCCTCCCGGGCCTTGAGCTTCTCGGCAAAGTTGGCTTCACGCCAGTCCTTCAGTGCCAGGGGCACGACGATGGCAGCGGCCGCGATCACGCCCAGAATCAGGATCACCACATAGACGTTGACGCCGGGGCCGCCTGTCGGGCGGTTGGGGTCGTAGTAGTCGATCGGGTCGTTGCCGTAGCTCATGCATTCCTCTCTCAGGTCCATCAAGGGTAAGCGACTGACTGGGCCCTGCTACCAGATCGTCAAGTAGAGCAGCAAGTGCTGACCCAAGCGTTCGTTCACGCGCTTGCGGACTTCGTCGATGAGGATCAGCACGTCGCGGGCCGTGGCCCCATCTTCCACTACGCAGTAATTCAGATTCCGTTCGCTCAGGCGAGCACCGCCGATCCG
>CALLZJ010000033.1 GCA_937858435.1 uncultured bacterium | reverse complement strand
CGATGGCGAATCGCTCGGAGCGGGTCTGGGCCGTCCGCAGATCGTTCTCGATCTGAGTGCCCAGGCGGGCCCGCAGTTCGTCACTGATGTTGGGATCGCCACGGACTTCGTCGGCCAGCAGCTTGAGGCGCGTGACCGACTCGCTCGGATTCGTCGACAGGTCCTTGCGGGCTTGCCGGATCGTCTCTTCCACGAGCAAACGCAGCCGCTGCTCCTCGATCTGCTGCCGTTGCTGAGCGCGGCGAAGGAGTTCGTCGTCCTTGTTGGGCTGCATGCCGGCCGGCGGGTCCATCTGCGGCGGCAGTTGCTTGGCCGTCTTCTGGAGGTGAGCGACGAGCTTCAGGCCCGTCTCGGCCTCCACGTCGCGGGGATCGAGTTGCTGGGCATGCTCAAAGAGCTGGGCCGCCACGTCGAACCGCTGGAATTCGAGGGCCTGGCGACCTTGCGTCAGGATTTCCTGCTTGGCATCCTGGCTCTGGTTGAAGGCGAAGGCCAGGCTGTAGTCGGCCTGCATCAGCGCGGGCTTTTCCTGGGCCTTACGCCACTGCTTGGCCATGCCGACCAGGAAGTAGCACTCGAGCGCCGGTTCGGTCACCTTTTCGGTGACGGCAACCTCATGAGCCCGGCCCAGGAGTTGGCCGGCGATCCGAGCCGTGACGTCGGTCGTGCCCTTGGCCATCTGGCCGACCACGAGGGTGCTCACGTCGCCACGCAGGGGCGGCAGCTTGGTCGGGAAGTACTCGGTGACGCCGGCGCCCATCGTGAACTCTTCGCCGAAGAGCACGGGCTGACTCATGGTCTCCTGGATCGCGGTGATCGTCCGCACCGGGTTGGCGCTGGGATCGAGCCGCAGCACCACGCCACCCGTAAGGACGGCCAAGGCACTGGGATCGAGGACGTCGACGCTGGGCCCGAGCAGCAACGGGAAGAACTGCACGCGGCGTTCGACGAGGCTCTGAGCGAAGCGTTCACGGTCGGCAGCGGAGATGGGGTTGAGCGTGCTCATACCATCGCCGATGTAGAAGATGACTTGCTGCCGGCCCGCCTGGTTTTCGAAGGCGCCGCTGGCCTTGGCAATGGCCGCCTTGAGGTCGGCCGCGCCCATGGGCGTGACCTTGTCGAGCCGTTCGATGGCGGTCTTCAGAGCGGCATCACCCGCGGGGACGAAGCCCGTGGTGAGTTCCGTCGTCTTGTCGTTCACTTCCCACAGGGCCAGCCGATCCTGCTGCCCGAGGGAGCGGGTCAACTGAGCGGCCAAGAGCCGCGCGGCGAGGAAGGTGCCACCTGCCTGACTGGCGGTCGAATCGACCAGGACGAGGTAGTCCCGCGGCCCGGTGAACTTGCTGGTCAGCTTCGGCTGCAATTGCAGGGCGAAGAAGCGCTCACCCGCGATCGTGTCGTAGGTCAGCACGGGTTCCTGGGCGAGGCGTTTGCCGAGTTCGGGCTTGAGCCAAGCGGCCGCGTGAGGTTGGACAGCGCCGCGACCAGCGTCGGGCTGGCCTTGGCCAGTGGCAGGGCCTCCGTCTCCGAAGAGCGGGGCGGCGAGAATCAGGAGGCCGAGCAGCGCTCCTAGCGCGAGAGAACGACGGACCGACTGCATGTCCATTCTCCATCTCCAGATGTGACACGGGCCCAGGCGCAAACCCGGACGCCGCAATTGTAGACGCAAGATGGCCAGCACGTCTAGCCGAACTGGGGCTAGTGCGCGGTTTGCCCAAACTGGGTGCCCATACGGGTCCGCTCGATGTGCATAGCCGTCACGCGTCTTCCGACCGTCAGATGTGACAAGTTGCCGCGCGAAAGAGATGTGTGGAAGCGCAGCGAACTGGTCGGATAACGCAAGTCTAAAGCGTTGTTTGCGCCCTGGCAAGAGAAAAAAGAAAAATCGGCTGCCTGCTCGGCCCGACGTTCGTCAGGCAGCGGCGCGGATCGCAGCAACTAGCCAGACGACTTGGCGGAAAAGTCCAACAATTCAACGTCCAACCGGCTGGCTAAAGTTGGAAAGTAGGGATCGACTAGCCCCGCCGCGGCCCATTCTCGCGGCCCCGATGGTGGCCCAGCCGCCCGTCGCTTCAGCAGAGTCAGCCGCGGTACGGACCACTCCAGCGCGAGCCAGGCGGCGATGCTATCGCTGGTCACGTCCCAGGAATGAGGCAAGGCGTCTGGTCTGCGGCGCAGCGCGTCGCCGACTAACAACACGGGCCAGCAGCCTTGATCCAGCGCTGCTTCGACGGCCGCAAGTTCACGAACCAGGCAGGCGTCAGGCAGCAGTTGAACAAGCAGTTCGGCAGCCAGCCCCATGGCATCGATCGCAAGCCAATGGGCCGCACGATCGCCCAAGCCATGGGCAGCATCGGCCTGACGAATGACATCCGCGAAGGGACCGCCCCCGACAACCAAAATTGGCGGGTCGGCGGGAAGCTGGTTCAGCCAGCGGGCGAGCCATGGCCCGATCCCAGGCTCCATGAGCAGACTCCCGCCCACCTTAACTACCCGCTTGGGGGCCATCGCCCGGCTCCTGCGCCGCTAGCCTGGTTGCTCCTCGGCCAGCAGCACGGCCACGGCATAGGCAGCCGCTGCCTCGGATCGGGAGGGCCCCAGCAATTCGTTCAGCGACAGTACGTTGACCACCTGGTCCCACCGATAACGATGCAGGACCTGGCGAGCAAAGAACTCGCCGGAGCCCGCCAGGATGATCCGTTGCGGCCTAAGGGTGGGATCATCGTCCCAGCGCCAATCGAGGTACTGGTGCAGCACCTTCTGATGGACGGCCCGGAACTGCTGGGCCAGTACCAGGACGTCGCTACGGGGCAACTGTTCGGGGTCGGCGCAGAACATTCGCGCCAGGCGGACATGGGCAAAGTCGCGGGTTCGTGGCTGGCCGTCGGCCGTGTTCCGATCTTCCAGGTCCTCAGGAACGTCGCCCAGCAGGACGTAAACGTCCCCGATGGTGGCAAAGACCTCAGCCGCCAGCGTGCCCCGGGGGCTGCGGGCCAGGTCGGGGTGTTGCTGAAAGGCCATGAGCGGCGTCCGCCCCACGCCAAGATAGATCAACTCATGAGCTGCCAGGCGATCCAGATCGGTGCGGCCTTTGAACTGGGGCCGGCCGTCTCGTAGGGCGATGATGTCGGTCGTGGTCGAGCCCACGTCCACCAGCCAGCCATTGTCGATGGGGGCGAAGCGGCCAGCGAAGAGTGCCGTCGCCAGCCAGTTGGCCGAGGCGGTGTTGAGGTAGAAGACCCGGGCCAGGGCCGGCGCGACGAACCGGGCGTCATTCTGCCAGACGAATACGGGCTTGCCCGCAGCCACGCGCTCGACGGCGTCAAGGATGGCATTGACGCCGGCTTGCTTGGAAGGGAAGGCGTCGCAGAGTTCGCCCGTCATCGTCACGGCCCAGGCGTCGGACTCGGGCAGGGCCTGTACGAGTCGAGTGAGCTGTTGATCGAGTTGGTCGGGGTGCTTCCACAAGGGAAAGGGATGGCTGCGGGCCACGCCCCGGCTGTGGGCCGCCTTGAGGTTGGCACCCCCAATGTCCAGCCCCATGATCTTGGCGAAAGGCACGGGCGGCTCCCCGGAACGACTCCACCCGCGGTCGCCGCGCCGGACGAACGGGGCAAGAGGCAAAACCGCGGGCTGCGGCTCCGCCTGAAGCGCGGTGGGCGGAGGACGCAGGCTGCGACCCCATGGACCGGGCGGCATCCGCTACGGTACAAGACGCTGCCGAGCGGGAGCGTGCAGGCGGCCCGGGCTACTCGAGTCGGCGGGCCGATCGAGACCGGGGTAGCATGCACCGCGCCTATCGCATTGCGGTCAAAAGGCAGCTGGCCCGGCTCGGTCGGCTTTATTCTTCTTGATTCTTGCAAATCATGAGCAGCACGGCGATGAGGCCGCCTAGGAGGAGAACCATCCCGCCGGTCCAAATCCAGAAGTTGTTCTGAATCCAATCCCACATCGTCGCAGCTCCTTTCCGAGGAAGGGGTTTGCTGTGCCGCGGCGCCGACCGGCCCGGGGCGGGCAAGGGCGACAACCCGCGCCTGACTGCAAGCTACGGGATCGGCGAGATGATAGCAAGCGGCTCTTGGAAAAAAGTCGCTGCCGGTATTTCGTTGCTTTTGCAAGGCTTCCGTGCGATTCTCACTATGGGCCCGGACCAGGGGGATCGATGCGATGGCCCGCCTGCCTAGCGCTGCACCTCCCGCCGATGAGTCCAAGCTCCATCGGGCGCACGCCGCCTTGCTCAAGCTGGCCCGCAGCCAGAGTTTTCTCGGCGAAAACCTCATCGCCGACTTCCGCGCCATCACCGAGCTGGCCGGCCAGACACTGGAAGTCGCCCGCTGTAGCATCTGGCTCTATCACGACCATCATTCCCGCATTCGCTGCCTCGACCTCTATGACGCCCAGGCCGCCACGCACAGCGACGGCGAAGAACTGAACTTCAAGGACCACCCCTCCTATTTCCTTGCCCTCGAGGAACGGCGGCTCATTGTCGCACATGACGCCCGCACCGACCCGCAGACGCGCGAGTTCGGTCAGCATTACCTGGGCAAGCATGGCATCACCTCCATGCTCGACGCCGCCGTCCGCAAGCGCGGGCAACTGGTCGGTGTCATCTGCATGGAGCACGTGGGTCAGCCGCGCCAATGGTCGACCGAAGAGGAAGTGTTCGTCTGCGCGTTCGCCGATCTGGTGTCGCTCGCTCTCGAAGCCAACGAGCGGGTCTGGGCCGAAGCCGCCCTGGCTGCCAGCGAGACCCGCTTCCGTGAGATCATCCAGAACGCCACCGACGCCATCGTGCTCGTCGAGGTCTGTCATGGTCAGCGGTTCCAGTGCGAACTGACCAACCCCGCGGCCCTGGAGGTCTCGGGCTTCACCGAGGAGCAGATGCTCGGCAAGACGCCTGCCGAGTTGCTTCCGCCCGAGAATGCCGCCAACATGCAGCGGCTACTTGAGCAGTGCGTCGCGACCCAGCGGCCTCAGACCGCGGAAAGAGTGCTCACGCTCCCCGCAGGCCGGCGGACGCTCCAGTTCGTCGTCGTTCCCATCCGGCACGAGCGGGGCCACGTTTACCGCATTGCCGTCATCGCCCGGGACGTGACTGCCCAGCGGCGGCTGGAGCACGACCTCGACCAGGCCCGCAAAATCGAGGCCCTCGGCACCTTGGCCTCCGGCATCGCCCACGAGTTCAACAACCTCCTCGCCGCCTGGGTCGGTCAACTGGAGTTGCTCGAACTCGAGCTGGCCCCGGCGGTCCGCCAGTCGGCCAGCGTCGTCGAGCGCCTCGCCGCCTTGCGGCAGTCGTTCGACCGGGGCCGCGATCTGGTCCAGCAGGTCTTGCTTTTTGGCCGCAAGCAAACTCTCCGGCGGCAGCCGGTCCGCCTCGACGACGCGGTGACGGAAGTCGTGCGTCTCCTCCAGCCCACCACGCCCCCCGAGGTGGAGTTGCAGTGCCAACCCGTGGCGGGCGTGATTCCCGTGGTCTGGGGCGACGCCACTCAGCTCCACCAACTCCTGGTCAACCTGATTACCAATGCGGTCCACGCCGTCACGCAGCGCGGCCGGGGGCGGGTCGAGGTGGGCGTGGCCGCCGCCCGCACCGATTCTGGACCCGCGGTGCAGCTCTCCATTCGCGACACCGGTGCCGGGATGGAGTGGGACGTACAGGAACGCATGTTCGAGCCCTTCTTCACGACCAAGCCGGCCGGCCGCGGCACGGGTCTGGGGCTGGCGATCGTTCATAGCGTTGTGCAGGCTCACCATGGTGCAATTCAATGCCGCAGCCACCCGGACCATGGCACGCACTTCACCGTGATCATTCCCTGCGGCACCCTGCCCGCCGCTTCCAATAACTCGGGACATCATGGCTCAGAAGCAGCCCCGCCGCTGGGCTGGCTGCAGAACCGGCAGACGCTGTTCGTGGATGATGAGGAGATGCTGCGGCGGATGGGCGGTTCCTACCTGGCTCACCTCGGTGCCATTCCCGTCCTGGCCCGCGATCGGGCCGAGGCCCTGAATTGGGCCGAGGCCTCCGTGGGACCACCGGCGGCCATCGTCTCGGATCAGTTCATTCCGGACGGTACGGGACTCGAACTCATTCGCCGACTTCGATCCCGGTGGCCCAGCCTACCGGCGGTGCTCATGACCGGGTTGGCCACGGAGGTCGAAGAGGCGCTCAGCGGCCAGTTGGACGTGATCCTGCTTGAGAAGCCGTTCCGCCTGGAGAACCTGGCCAAGGCCTTGGACCAGGCGCGGCAAAAGGCCCCGCCGGGCTAGCGGGGCCTTGTCTTCTGGTAGCTGATGCGGGCCTGGCCTAGCGGTTGACCGCCGCCGCCGGCTTCTTGTCGTCCCGATTTTCACGGGGCGTGCGGAAGCTGGCCTGGTCGTGCCGCCGAATCTGCAGCACCGGACCGTTACCCGTGTTGCCCAGGCCATCCACCATGTTCATGGTGTAGACGGCGATCTTGCCCGACGTCGTCTCGGCGACGTAGAGGGCCGCCATCCCCTTGGCGATCAGACCCGTCGTCATCAGGAAATGGACGTTGGCCCGGGGCGTCAGGTTGAACTCCTGCACCAGGTCCACCTCGGCCCAGGGGAAAAGCTTGCCGTCGTTGCGATTGACCGCGGTCGCGAGCAGTTTGCCGGCCCGGTAGTCGAGCAGCCAGACGCCGTCGAGCTCGAAGCCATAAGGGTTTTGGGTGAAGTTCTGCACGATGGGCCCCGTGCAGATGACGAAGTCGTCGTGGCGGTCGCTGTTACCGTTCGCGTCGGCCGTGGTTCCCGGTCCGAAGAGGAGCCAGCCGATCACGAGTCCTGCCGCCACACCGCCTGCCGCGCCCAGCCACTTTCGCATCCGTGCCATGACCCACCTCCGGAATCGAGGGAATGGCCGGGAGCTATAGCAGGAATTGGCAGCGCCGCCAGTCCAACTGGCGGATCCACGCTGGAGCCGAAAGCATAGACCAGGTGTCTATTTCATCGTCGCCGGTGCCCCGAAGGCCCTATCCGCCCCAGGACACCTCAGGCCGCGTAGCCGTCACGGCTAGCCCACATTCGGCGGTTGGCCGGGCCCAGGCGGTAAAACTCCGCCAGAATCACCAGATTTCTTCGTTCACTCGACCTTTCCTTTACTTTCCTTTCACACTATAAATGTACATCTCTCATGCAGACGGCGCCGGAGGCGCCGCCGGTAGGTCCTGCATCTCACGACGTTGCGTCCCCTTGAGAACGGCGTGTTGGGGCATGGCAGCCCCGGGTGGTATTTTGCCGCCCCTTGAGCGCCCAGGCCCGTCCGGACGATAGTATCGGCAACGGAGAGCTGGCTCAGTCGCGCCGCGGCTGTCGCGGGCTCGATTTCTTTTTTCAAGGAGCGCGCCGAGCGGCCGCGTTCTCCCGGAGTGAGTGGAGACGCCCTGCTGAGCGTGGAACGACACATGATCGAGAAGATTCGGAACATTGGCATCATCGCCCACGTCGACGCCGGTAAAACGACGACGACCGAGCGTGTCCTCTACTTCGCCGGGGCCAAGCATCGGTCCGGCGACGTGGACTCGGGCAACACCACCACCGACTTCGATCCGCTCGAAGCCGAGAAGGGCATCACCATCTCCTCGGCCGCGGTCACGGTGGAGTGGGAGGGCCATCCGATCACGATCATCGACACCCCGGGCCACGTCGACTTCACGGCCGAAGTGGAACGGTCGCTCCGTGTCCTGGACGGGGCCGTGGGCGTCTTCTGCGCCGTGGGCGGCGTCGAAGTCCAGAGCGAAACGGTCTGGTTCCAGGCCAACAAGCACAACGTCCCCCGCATCGCCTTCGTCAACAAGATGGATCGCATGGGGGCGGACTTCGCTGCCACCGTCGAGCAGATCGAGCAGAAACTCAACGCCAACGTCGCCCTCTGTGCCATGCCCGCCGGCCAGTCGAGTGAGTTTGCCGGCGTTATCGACCTGGTGGCCATGAAGTACTGGTGGATGGACCCCACCGATCCCAAGCATTGCAAGTACGAACTCCAGGAGATTCCGGCTGCCTACAAGGAAGAGGCCGACATGGCCCGCGAGCGGCTCCTGGACGTCGTTTCCCAGACGAACGACGAAGTCCTGACGTTGCTCCTCGAGGGGCAGGCCGTGAGCGAGGAACTGCTCCGCCGCGCCATCCGCGAAGGCACCCTGGCCATGAAGTTCTTCCCCGTGCTGTGCGGCTCGGCTTTCCAGGTCCATGGCGTGCACCTGCTCCTGAACAGCATCATCGACTATCTGCCCTCGCCCAAGGACCGGCCGCCCGTCACGGGCACGGTTCTCAAGACCAAGACGCAGGAGCTGCGCGGGCCCAATCCCAAGGAGCCCTTCTCGGCCCTGGCCTTCAAGACGGTCAGCGAGTCGCACGGCGACTTCGTCTATACCCGCATCTACTCGGGCACGCTCGTGCCCGGCGAGATGTACCTCAACTCGGTGACCGGGAAGACGGAACGCGTCAGCCACGTCTTCCGCATGTTCGGAGCGCGGCGCGACCGGCTCGAAAAGGCGGAGGCAGGCGACATCGTCGCCCTCGTGGGTCTGAAAAACACGGCGACGGGCCACACCCTTTGCGACACCGCGAAGCCCGTGGTCCTCGAAGAAATCCGCTTCCCCGAGCCGGTGATTTCCCAGGCCCTCATCCTCGACAAGGACGTGGACGAGGCGCGCCTGGCCGAGGCGCTCGGCAAGATGGTCCGCGACGATCCCACGCTGCGGTGCCAGACCGATCAAGAGACCAAGCAGCTCATCCTGAGCGGCATGGGCGAACTCCATTTGGAAGTCGCCGTCCATAAGCTGCAGCGCGATCACCGGGTCAAGGTGACCGTGGGCAAGCCGATGGTGAGCTATCGCCAGACGCTCGGCCGGACGGTGGAACTGGAATACCGCTACGTCAAGCAGACGGGCGGTCGGGGCCAGTATGCCGTGATTCAGTTGCGCTTCGAGCCGCTTTCCAAGGAAGAGCGTGAGGAGCTGGAACTGGCCGCCAAGGAAGCCGGTGAGAAGCCCGATCTGAACGGCCTCTACTTCGTCAACGACATCTTCGGCGGCGCCATCCCCGGGGAGTACGTCCCGGCGGTCGAGAAGGGCTTTCGCGAGGCGGCCCGGCGCGGCGGCAAGCACGGCTTCCAGTTCGTCGACATGAAGTGCACGCTCTTCGACGGCAAGCATCATGAAGTCGATAGCTCGCAGCTCGCCTTCCAGCGGGCGGCGGAAGAGGCCTTCCTCGAAGCCATTAGCCGGGCGGGCATTGTCCTGCTCGAACCGATCATGGAAGTCGTGGTGCAGGCTCCGGGCAACTACCTGGGCGACCTGACCCGCGACGTGAGCCGGCGCCGCGGTGAGATCACGCATTCGGAACTCGAGAAGGGCCGGGCCGTGCTTCAGGCCTACGTCCCGCTGGCCTGCCTGTTCGGCTACACCAGCGATCTTCGCAACTTCACCAGCGGTACGGCGAGCTTCAGCATGGAGCCGAGCCACTATTCCCCGGTGAAGGAAGAACTGGCCGACCTGCCCAAGAAGAACGCGGGCAAGGACGAGGCCAGCAAGTCCTCGAAGAAGTAGCCGCCCCGCGGCTGCCGACGACGACCGAACCACGCCACCCCGGCCGGCACTCCGCCGCCGGGGTTTTTCGTTGACCTGACCCACTGCCACGAAGCGAGGGGCGCGCCTGACTGCCAGGCCGAAGAATCAACGCAACTCTGCCAGCGCGGCCACGACGCGATCGACCTCTGCGAGCGTGTTGTAATGCAGGAAGCCGATGCGCAGCAGCCCATGCGGCTCCAGCCCCAGCGTCTCCGTCAGTTCGATGGCGTAGAAGTTGCCATGCCAGGTGAAGATGCCCTGGTCGGCCAGTTGGGCGGCGGCGTCCCGGGGCCGCAGGTGCTCGTGGGTGAGCGCGAAGGTCGGCACGCGCTCGGCGCGGCGCGGCTTGTCGGTGATGCCCCACACCTTCCACTGAGCGAGCGGCGCCACGCCTTCCAGGAACCGCGTGGCCAACTGCCGTTCATGCTCCACGATGGCCGCGAAGCTCGCAGCCAGCCGCTCGCGTCGGGGCTGGGCGGAGTCGGCTCCCGAGAGGCTGGCGAGATAGTCGATCGCCGCCAGGAGCCCTGCCAGTCCTTCGTGGTTTTGGGTTCCCGTCATCCAGCGTCCCGGCAGGTCGTTGCTCGCAGGCCGAACCTTGTAGGGCTTGAGGTCTTCCAGCAAGGTTCGACGCCCCCACAGGAGCCCGACGTGGGGACCGAAGAACTTGTAGGCGGAGCAGAGGACGAAATCGGCATCCCAGTCCGCCACGTCCATCAGAGCATGCGGGGCGAAGTGGACGGCATCGAGACAGACCAGGGCCCCAACGCCATGGGCCGCGGCCACGATCTCCGGCAGGGGATTGAGCGTGCCGACCGCGTTCGACGCACATGCCACGGCCACCAGTTGCGTCCGGGGTCCCAGTTTGCGTTTCAGGTCATCCAGGTTCAGGGTGCAGTCGCCCGGATGGATGTCGACAAACCGCACCACCGCCCCAGCATCCTCGGCCGCGCGGACCCAGGGCGTGACATTGGCATCATGATCGATTCGGGTGACCACAACTTCGTCGCCGCGGTTCCAGGTCCGGGCCAGCGCCCGACTGAGGGCCAGACAGAGCGTGGTCATGTTCGCGCCAAAGACCACCTCATCGGGGTCCGTCGCGCCCAGCAGTTCGGCGCTGGCCCGGTGGGCGGCCGCGATCAGCGCGTCGCTCTCCCGACTCGTGGCGAACATGCCGTCGTGATTGGCATTGTGCCGAAGCAAGTAGCCCGTCACCGCCTCGGCCACGCTGACGGGCACCTGGCTGCCAGCCGGTCCATCCGCGTAGACCACGGGACGCCCAGCCTGGAGCCGCTCCAGGGCGGGGAAACAAGCACGGCAGGCAGCCACGTCGAGAGGGCTCACCATGGGGCTCCTGGATACGTCCTAACGACCATCGCAGACCCGGCATCGGGGCGGCGGGATGGCGTGCGCCGCCGTCTGCTCCTATCGTAGAAGCCATGAGGCCGATCTGCCGTTGGCATCAGCGGCGCCCGCAAGGAATCCTCCATGCCACTTCTCTCGCCAACCGCCCGCCGCCGCGTCCTCTGGACCCTGGTGATCCTCCTCGCCGTGCTGGGGCTTGGTGCGGGCGGCGGCTACTGGTACGTCCGCAGGCTGCTGCAAGCGTCCATGCCGCGGCTGACCGGCGAGCCGACCGTGGCTGGCCTGGTGGCCCCCGTCACCGTGGAACGGGATGCGGCCGGCGTCGTCTCCATTCGGGCGGAGAGTTCCAACGATCTCGTCTACGCTCTGGGATTCGTCCACGCCCAGGAGCGCTATTTCCAGATGGACCTGGCCCGGCGGTCGGCGGCCGGTGAACTGTGCGAACTCGTCGGCGCCGGTGCCCTGGACCGCGACCGCGAAGTCCGCGTCCACCAGTTCCGGCAGCGGGCCGAGCGCGCCTTCAAGCTGCTGCCCCGCGAGCAGGCCGACCTGCTGCGCAGCTACACCGCCGGCGTCAACGCCGGTCTGGCCGACCTCCAGGGTTGGCCGTTCGAATACCACTTGCTCGGCGTCGGCCCCGGGCTCTGGCTCGTGGAGGATTGCCTGCTCGTCGTCTATGCCATGTATCTCGTGCTGCAAAGCGACATCTGGCAGCGCGAAGCGCAGTTGGCCGAACTTCATGAGGGGCTGCCCCGCCCCGTGTTCGAACTGCTCTCTGCGGTCGGCGACGAGTGGGATGCCCCGCTGAAGGGAGAGCCGCTGCGCGTGCCCCCCATTCCGGGCCCCGACGTCTTCGACCTGCGGAAGAAACCGCCTACGCCAACGGCCCGGCCCGACGGCACGGCCCCGACTGTCACCACCGGGCCACCCCCACCCGCGGCCCCACCCCCGACGGCGGTGCTATCCTCGCCAACGACATGCACCTGGGGCTACGGGTGCCGAACTTCTGGTTCCGGGCCTGCTTCCACTACCCCGATCCGCGGATGCCCGGCACACTCCGCCGCGCCGTCGGCGTCACGCTGCCCGGCACGCCGGTCCTCGTCGTCGGCTCCACGGGCAAGGTCGCCTGGGGCTTCACCAATACCCAGGCCGACTGGTCCGATCTCGTCGTCGTCGAGTTTGACGAGTTGGAAACCAATGACTACCGCACTCCGCAGGGTCTCAAGCCACTGGAAAAGGACCAAGAACTGATCCGCATCAAGGACAGTCCCGATCGCCCCATGACCATCGAGAAGACGATCTGGGGGCCGGTCATCGGCCGCGACCACGCCAAGCGGCGGCGGGCCCTTCGCTGGGTCGCCCATGATCCCGAGGGGATCAACCTCCGCCTCTTCGATCTGCTCTTCGTCCACACCCTGGAGGAGGCCCTGGACGTCGCCAATCATTGTGGCATGCCCCATCAGAACTTCGTCGTGGCCGACGACCAGGGCGGCATCGCCTGGACGGTGACCGGCCGCATCCCCAAGCGGCAGGGCGCTGCCGGACGCCTCCCCGTCTCCTGGGCCGACGGCACCAACGGCTGGACGGGTTATGTTCCCCCGGCGGAGGCGCCGCGGGTCTTGCGTCCGGCCTCGGGTCGCCTCTGGACCGCAAACAATCGCACCATGAGCGGCCCGGAGCTGGACATGCTCGGATTCGGAGCTTACGACCGTGGTGCCCGGGCCCGGCAGATTCGCGATCGGCTGGCGGACCTGGATCAGGCCACCGAGAAGGACCTGCTTGACATTCAACTCGACAACCGCGCCTTGTTCCTGGAGCGCTGGCGTGGCCTCTTCCTCAAGACGATCAACTCGCCCAAGCGGACCCTTGGGCCGGATCTGCAACTGGCCCGGGACCTCGTGACCAACTGGCAGGGCCGCGCCGTCCCCGAGTGCGTGGGCTTTCGCCTCGTGTACGACTGGCGGCGGCGAGTGCAGGGCGCCGTCATGGGCCCCATCACCGCCGCCTGCCGGGGCGGCACGGGCGGCATCGTCGACAACCTGGCCTCGCCGCCGGACGGTGCCCTTTGGAAGATCCTCGAGGAGCAGCCCTTGCACCTGCTCGACCCGATCTATCAGAGCTACGATGGGCTGCTCTTCCTGGAGATCAAGAAGCTGGTCGAGGAGTTGGCCGAAGAGCGGGGTGGACTGATGGCCCGCACCTGGGGGGAACGCAACGAGGTGATGGTGAATCACCCGGTCACCTTGTCGCTGGGCATGCTGGGGCCCTGGCTCAACGCCCCGCCGCGCCGCTTGCCCGGCGCCCCGGCCGATATGCCGCGCATCCAGGGCCGCCGCTTTGGGGCCTCGGAGCGGCTGGTCGTCTCGCCCGGCAAGGAGGAGCAGGGGTTGTTCCACATGCCCGGCGGGCAGAGCGGCCACCCCGGCAACCCGAACTATCTGAACGGCTTCGATGCCTGGGCCAACGGCGATGCCACGCCCCTGCTCCCCGGTCCGAAGGTGAATGAGTTCACGCTCCGACCCCGGCAGTAGGGTTGCTACGTAGGCACGTCTCTGCGATTTGGCTTGGCCGACACGTCCTTCGTGTTATGCTCATGGGGACCGTACGCACCGAGCTTCATGGGCACGTCCTACCTTGCCATCGGGAGTGGATGCGATGCGTGGCCTCATCATCGGAATGTTCTTGCTTATGTTCGTCGCGCCTGGTGCCGCACCGGCACGAGCTGACGAGATGACCCTGGAGCGGCTGTTGGCTCTCCACAAGGCAGGGCGGGCCGCGATTGAGCGGATCGCCTGCCGCGCGGAGTTGACCACATTCTTCGAACAAGATGGAAAAGTAATGCCCGATAGCTGTTCGGGAGAGTTCTTTTACGACGTTGGAGCGCTGCGGGCCCGAGTGCAAGACAGATCCTGGAATGTCACTTACGTTTGGCGCGACGGCGTGGCCTGGAGTCTGTCGCATGCATCCCAGCCGGCGGCGGCGCTGAAAGCACTGAGCCCCCGCAGCACGGCGCGGTGCGATCCCTTTGATCGAGGCCTGGTCCACTTGCGCATGTTCGGCGCGAAAGAGCATTATCCGCTGGAGGAGTACGTCGCCCGCGCCAAACCCGTCGGTGCACCGCGTAAGACCAAGAGCGAAGGGGGACAGGAGCTTTGGTCCATTCGCCTCCGCTTCTCGAAGGATGGCGGTGAACTCGACGTCGAAATCGAGTTAGACCCAACCGTGAACTACCTGGTTCGGCGGCGTAGCTTGACCGTGCTCAAGACCAGCCGCAAGCAGATGGAGGTCGTCACGGCTTTTGCAGAGGTGGCGCCTGGCGTCTACTTCCCCGAAGAAGCCGAAATCCACAGTAGCCACGACGGTCCCATGAAGCGCATCGGCTTGACCAAGATCACGGAAATCCGCGTGCCAGCGCCCTATCCCCCTAGCCATTTCGGCTTGAGCCTCCCGCATGGCTGCCAGGTGACCGACATGGTGGCCCGCAAGACTTACAAATCGGACGAGAACTGGCAGCCCATCGGTGAGGTCCGGCCGACGGAGGAACTCTCGCCTGAAGAAAAGCGCCACCAGGCAATACCTCCGATCAAGCCCACCCCGGCCACCGCCCACGAGCCCATTCCTATTTACCGCTGGATCGCCCTGGGCTCAGTGGGAACCCTGGTGCTGGCCGCGCTGGGTGCCCTCGGACGTTTTCTCCTCGGACTAAGGCGTTGAGATTCGCTCATCAGGAGCTGCCGCCATGAGACTATCGAATCGGCGATTGGCATTCGGGTTGGTTGAAT
>CALLZJ010000032.1 GCA_937858435.1 uncultured bacterium | reverse complement strand
CGATGCACTCCTGAGAAAGGACATCCTCGGCTGCCTTGAGTTGCAGCGAGGTCTCCGAGCCGTGGAAGAGCGGCTGGAAGCCCGGGTGGTCCCGGTGGAACTGGGCCAAGGCGTTGATGATCCGGTCGTAGAGTTCGGGCAAAGGAAGTTGGGCCACTTCAGGGTTCAGGACCCGATCGTGGACGGCCCGGAGCCGATCGACGTAGCGGTCGGCCACGGCCCGCAGAATGGCTTCCTTGTTGGGGAAGAACTGGTAGAGCGAGCCGATGGAAGTCTGGGCTCGATGGGCGATCTCATTGGTAGTGGTGGCTTCGTAACCGAGCCGGGCGAAGCAGCCCTCGGCGGCATCCAGGATAAGCTCGATCCGCCGCTGCCCTCTCTCTTGGATCGGCTTGCGGCGAAGCATGGTCGCCTTGCGGGAACCGAGTGGCATGGCCGGCGTGCTTCGAGTTCGAGCTAGTTCACTCACGCCACGCCCTCACGATCTTCGCTTACTCCTTCTAATTGTACAAGCCTCTGGGCCTCGGACCAACAAGAACGGCTGGGGGCTCGCCAGCCGACCGCGAGCTCGAATTGCTGCGGGGCGCATGTTCGTATTGGGGCCCAAAGTGAAGCTTGGGGGCAATCTGCCGATTCTGGCGGATTTCTGGTTGACATGAGTCACAGACAAAGTAATATGATCCCAGATTATAGTTCGGCTGGCTTCGCGCCCGCCGCAGACCTAAGGGGTGCTTCTTATGCTCCGCTCGGTATCATCGAAGCTCGCGTTGGGGCTGCTCGCGACCTTGCTCGCCGCCTCGCCAAGCTTTGCTCAGGTGGCCACGTTTGCCAATGTCTTCCAGCAGGACATCACGGCAACTCCCTTCACCTTCACGAACAACTTGCCCGGCACGTCGAACGCCGTCTTTTCGGTCAACGTGCCGATCTTCTTCAATCCGAGCGATGCCTACCGGACCAACGCTCAGATCATCGCCCCCTCCTTCCCGGGCGCGGGGCTGATCGCGGGCAACCTGAACATCTCGATCTCGACGACGACCAACGCCAACGTGAGCGGCGGCGTGGTCGATCAGTTCGTGGGCAACCCCACGGGCACACTCGTGATCACCTCCTCCGCCCCGATCGACGGGCGCACCATCCTGCTCCAGGCGGTGTTCAATGGCGTCATCAGCGGCCAGGTAGGCAACAATGCCGCGGGTCTGACTTCGAGCACCCCGGGCAACATCACGAGCTTCACCTCGGAGTTCGTGGCGTTCAATACCGACTTCAACCAGGCCTTCTCGCTGAGCTTCACCAACCTCAGCCCCGGCCTCGGCACTCTGTCCGGCAGCGGCTTCACCTTCATGAGTTCCTGGACCGCCTCCGGCACCGGCCTCTTCAGCGCGGCCATGCAGCCGATTCCCGAGCCGGCCACCGTGGCCCTCCTTGGCGTCTCCCTCAGCGGTGCTTGGATCTTCCTGCGGCGGCGCAAGCTCGCAGCCCAGGCGGCCAACCCGACCGGCGCCGAACTGATCTCCTGCTAAGCCCGACTCACCGATCACCGACCTTCGCGAACCCAGGCCTCATCGGCCTGGGTTCTTTCTTTGCCCATCGTGCGGACTTGCATGGTTCGCCGAGCGGCGTAGAATGGACAGCGTTGCGTAGCGATGCGGGGCCTTCCTCGCTGGCCAAGCACACCCGGTGTTCCGTGCTTCCCAGCTTCCTGTCCGAGGGCCCGCCATGTTTCGTCTCTCCACTTCCATTGTCGCGTTTCTGCTCCTGGCCTGGCCCGTTCAGGCCCAGGTCTTCTGGGCCGTGGGCGGCTCCGCTTCCGACCGCATCGAAGCTGGCAACGTCGACGGCACGGGCCAGACGGTGCTCTGGTCGGCGGCCAACCCTTCCGGCTCAAACCCCTGGGGCATCGACTTTCACACCGGCGACGGTCGGGTCTACTGGTCCGACAGCATCGCGCGGCAGATCAATCGCATCAACACCGACGGGACGGGATTCGAGACGCTCTTCACCTATAACCCCGCGAGCACCTTCAGCCTGGCGATCGACGCCGCGGCCAACGAGGTCTTCTTCATCGCCGCCAGTCCGGTCTCCGCGATCGTCCGCTCCGACTTCGCGGGCAACACGTCCACCTTCGTGGCCGTGTCGCCGACCAATGCCTGGCTGACGCTGGATGCCGCCAATCGCTACCTCTACTGGACGGAGACCAGCACCGGCTTCATCCGCCGGGCCAACCTCGACGGCACGACCGTGGTCGAGAACGTGGTGAGCCTGGCATACGTCGGCTCGCCGCAGGCCCGGGGCATTGCCCTGGACGGCCAGGGGGGCCTCTACTGGGTCGACAATAACACCGACTACCTCTATGGTGTCGACCTGGCCGACTTCACCGGAACGCCCATCGTCGCGGGGTCCGAGCATGAACTGTTCAACCTGCGCTCCGTGACGAACAACACCGCCTCGACCCCGAATGGCCTGGCTTCGGACGGCCAGTTCCTCTACTGGACCGAGGGGCTCAGCGGCTTTCGGGGCATTTATCGGGCTGACCTGGACGGCGGCAACGCAGGGCTGCTCTTCGCGGGTGACACGACCACGTCACCGCTGGGCGTGGCAGCCGCGCCGATTCCCGAGCCCGGCACGCTCCTGCTCGCGGGGGCGGGTCTCGTGGGCACCCTGGTGGCCCAGCGCTGGCGGCGTCGCAGTTTGCGTCAGGGCTAGCTCGTCGTTGACAAGAGGTCACGCACCACGTGACCCTCGGCCAAGAGCGGGATGGGGCGGCCGTCCGGGGCCGTGAACCAGGTCTCGGGCGGCACACCCAAGAGAGCGTAGACCGTGGCGGCCAGGTCCGCCGGACGCACGGGCTGATCGACGACCCGCTCGGCGTTGCCGTCGGTGCGGCCGATGATCCGGCCGGGCGGCACCCCGCCCCCGCCCATGCAGATCACCGTGGCCGTGGACCAGTGATCCCGTCCCGCTGACGGGTTGATCCGCGGCGTGCGGCCGAAGTCGCCCATCCAGATCACCAGCGTCTTCTCCAGTCGACCGCGGTCGGCCAGGTCGCGGAGCAGCGTGCCGAAAGCCTGGTCGAGCTTCGGCAGTTGCCGCCCCTTGAGGGCCGTGAAGTTGTTCTGATGGGTGTCCCAGCCGCCGTCGGTCACGGTGACGAAGTGAACCCCCGCCTCCACGAGCCGCCGGGCCAGGAGACAGCCCTGGCCGAACGGGTTGCGGCCATACTCGGCCCGCAGCTTGTCCGGCTCCTGCTTCAGATCGAAGGCTTCCTTGGCCTGGGGCGACGTGATGAGACCAAAGGCCTTTTCGTAGAAGGCATCCCGCGCTTGCACGCCCGTCCCGTCGGCGGCCTCGACTCGCTTCTGAAACTTTTCCAGTTCCTGGAGCATGGTCCGACGGCGTTCGAGCCGCTCAGCCTCGGCGGCATTGGCCAGGCTCAGGTCGCGCACCCGGAAGTTCGGGTTGTTCGGATCGCCGATCACCTCGAAGGGATTGAACTGGTCGCCGATCAGCCCCGCGATGCCGGCATTGAAGCGGCGGTCGATGTTGGCCCCGATCTGCACGAAGGGGAACAGGCCGTCCCGGTAGCCCCGCTGCTTGGCGATGACCGATCCGTAGCAGGGATGGATCACGGCGGGGTTGAGGCGGTGGCCCGTCATGAGCATGTAGTCCGCCACGCCATGGCTGCCGTTCTGCGGGTCGCCGCCGCGGATGATGCTGTACTTGTCGAACTGCTGGGCCAGGCGGGGCAGATGCTCGCACAGATAGACCGTGGGGTCCGTGGTCTTGACGACGCCGACCTCGCCCCGAATCTCCGTCGGTGCGTCGGGCTTGGGGTCGAAGGTATCGAGATGGCTGGGGCCGCCTTGGGCCCAGAGCAGAATGCAGGAGACGTCGGTGCGTGGGACCGGCTGCGCCGCCTGGGCCCGCAGCCACTGGGGCAGGCCTAGGCCGAGCCCCGCCAGCGCCCCGAGCTGCACGAACTGCCGGCGACTCACCCCATCACACGACGCAAAGCGATCCAGCGACAAGCGAAACATGGCAGGCTCCGGCGGCGGGAAGAGAGCGGGTGGGACGGTTGGGCGCAGCCTACCTAGCATCGCCCAGACGCCAGCCAAAGTCAAGCCCGGCGCTGGTGAGGACTCGCATTCACTTTAGGAGCTTGATGAACTCCTCAACCGTCAGGCCGGCGTCGTTGATCAGGTCCTTGAGAAGCCCTGGGCCCATGGTTTTGCCAGGGTGGACGGGAACGCAGAGGAGCAGTTGGTGACCTTCCTTGGCGAGGACGTGATGGCTGCCCTTGGTGCGGACAAGGACGAACCCGGCCTTCTCGAAGGCGCGTTTGACTTCCGCTTGGGAGACGCGCGACAGCCTAGGCATGGGGGACTACGATGATCCACTTGTGCTCGCAGTCGGGCGGGATCTGGGGCGGCTCATGGTTCCAAGGAATTTCCTGACCACGTTCCAGGTAGGTCAGAATGGCTGCCTCGGCCGCCGTGCGGATGCTCGCCAGCGCTTCGTCCTTTGTGTCGCCTGTGCCGGCGACGCCCCGCAGATTGAGAGCCCGCGTGGAGAAATCGAATCCCCCACCTTCAAGCGGCTCCGGTCGGATCAGGACATGAAGGCGATAGCCGTTGGCGGCGGGCCACTCCTCGTGGGGGAGATGGATGGACAGCGCGTTATTCGCCACGGGCCCTTCCGCGATCATGGCTTGCCCCCTTCCGCGTGTTCGATTTCCTTGACCGTTAGCCGATGCGATCCCAAGATCTCGCCCTGCCAAACCACATCCAGCGTGTACGAACCAGCTTCCTTCACGATCTGGGCTAGCGGCGGTAACGGTACGACTAACTCGATCGTGGCGAGCCTGCCGCGGCCCTTGATCTCAAACGTCCTTTCGGCAATCATCCGGTTGCGCGACAAGTTGAAGAACTGTAGCGACAGCGTTGTCGCGTCCACCACGTCCGTCAGGCTGATATAAGCCATCGGGCATCCAGGATCATGGCCAGCCGCCAAGGGTACGCCTTTGGCGCCTGGCGGTTGGCTTGCTTGCTCGGGCCGTGGCATGCGGCCGATGAGCACCTGATTGAAGGTGCCCCCAATGATCTTCTTGTTGTTTTGGTCCGTCCAAACCCGCTCGGCGAGCACGAGGGCTTGAAGGATCGGCTTCATAGATGCAGGCCCGGAGTCCGCCACCCGATTACTGGAAGCGTGTGTACCTCTTCACTTTACCGCATGTCAACGTCAAACTCCATCGAAACCCGACCAGCCGCCCAGACGGGAGTCTTTAGAGGCCCCATTTCGCGGACGGTAGGACCCGGGCTGTACTCGATCTCCACGGCAACGAGTTCCCCCTGTGCAGTCGTCACCCGTTCCTCTTTCCGAACGGCGAACCCCTCGCTTCGAATCACTTGGTTCAAGTAGACACCGCCCAAACCAAAGGGGGCCAAGAAGCCACTCTCCACCTGCTGACTTACTTCGTGAAATCGGGTCGAGTCTTGCCCGTGGCGGGGGAGTTCTGCGAGGGCCGACACCTGGTGCTTGGCCTTGGCCAGGTACTCTGCCCAGGCCGCGCGTGCAGTGGCAAGCAGATCGGGCTCTTCGGACCTCGGGCTCGGCAAAGGCACCAAGCCCGGTACGAGGCCGGCGAGCAGCCCGTGAAGCCACATCAGATGGAACATCGTTAGGCGGCCACTCTGAAATCGTCCCTATCCGCGGACAGAGATTCAGCCGAGGTCCCGCGTAATCTCAGACGAGACGCGGTTGCATTTCGTTCACGCAATCATCGAATAGAGGAGCGCGACTGTCAAGGAGATCAGCAAGCCCCCTCACCGCAGCAAAGCCCGCAGCTCCTGGTCGAAGGCGGTGACGACCCGGGTGCGGCTGAAGTGGGCGTGGTAGACGTCGAAGCAGTGTTGCTGCCGGCGACGAAGGTCGGCGGGCGTGTCGGCCAGGCGGAGTAGGTCGGCGGCCACGGCGGGTACCCGGGCCATGTCCAACCGCCAACCCAGATCGTAATCCGCAATCCACCGGGCCAGGCACGAGCTGGCTTCACCGGCGAAGAGGACCGGCCGGCCCGACGCCAGGCTGCCAAAGAACTTGGACGGCACGACGATGCCGGTCCAGTGCTGGCGCAGGCTCACCAGATGGACGTCGGCGGCGGCCAGGTGCTGGGCCAGTTCGCTTTCCGGCACGAAGGGCAGGAAGCGGACGTTGGTATCCTCCGGTGTGACGGCGGCAGTCAATTCCGCCGCCCGATTGCCCCGCACGGCGAAGCCCAGCACGATGCCGGTATCCCGGAGCTGGCGGGCCAGGGCCAGGAACTCGGCATACTCGTGGGCGCGGCCGAAGTTGCCGGAGTAGAGCAGCGTCAGCCGGGCCGGGCCGAAGAGCCGCTGCCGGAGTTCAGGGTCGGCCGTCGCCACGGCTGGCGGCTCGGCCAAGGCCCAGGGGGGCAGGGTGATCTTGCGGCACTTGTGGCCATACGCTTCGAGCCGCTCGCGCATGCATGATCCCAGGTCGGCCACGAGATCGCAGGAGCCATAGGCCCGGCGGAGCAGCCGCTGCAGCAGGCGGACCGGCCCGCTCTGGGGCTGCAGCAATCCGTCGGCCACGGCGGCTTCCGGGTAGAGGTCGTAGGCCCAGTGGACGATCTTCACCTCGGGCCGCAGCGTCTTCACGACCGCCGCGGTGAGGAGGGACAGGACCGGGTCGGTGCCGATGAAGAGCACCTGCGGCAGGCGGCGGGGGCGGCGGAAGGCGATGAGCGACCAGGCTCCGATCATCCACAGGGCGTTGAGGATGCGTCCCTTGCCCGAGGCTTGGCGGAGCCCCGGCCGCCAGACGCGGCGGATGCGCACATCCTGCCAGGTCTGGCGGGGTGGGCCCGCGCTGCCATCCGCATGGCACAGGCGATTGCTGGTAACCGCTTCCACGTCCCAGCCGCGGGCCGCCAGGTCGGCGGCCAGCCCCGAGAAGAGCTCGCTGCTGACGACGTCGTCGGGATGGAAGAAGTGGTAGAGGATGGTCAGGCGCGGCCGGTCAGGGAGAGCTGCCGCGCCCGGGCCGCCGACGGCAGGACCGTCCGTGGCCGCGCTCATGCGCTCGGGCTCGCTGGCTGTTCGCGCCACCAGGCGATGGTGCGGCGGAGGCCCTCCTCGAAGCTGACCCGAGCCTGCCAACTCAGGAGTTCGCGGGCCCGGCTGACGTCGAGTTGACGCCGGGGCTGGCCGTCGGGCTGGCTCGCGTCCCATTCGATCTTGCCGCGGAAGTCGCAGAGCCGGGCGATCAGTTCGACCAGTTCCTTGATCTTGATCTCCCGGCCGGTGCCGAGGTTGATGGGCGTGGGTAGCTCCATCCGCTCGGCGGCAGCGAGGATGCCGGCGGCACAGTCATCGACGTAGAGGAACTCGCGGGAGGCGGCCCCGGTGCCCCAGGCCACGATCTTGGGTTCGTTGCGGAGCCGGGCCTCCTCGCACTTGCGGATCAAGGCCGGGATGACGTGGGACGACTCCGGGTCGAAGTTGTCCCCGGGGCCGTAGAGATTCACGGGCACCACCACGCTGCTCGCCAGGCCATACTCCCGCTGATAGCCGTCGAGCATAACGAACAGAGCCTTCTTGGCCACGCCGTAGGGAGCGTTGGTCTCCTCCGGGTAGCCGTTCCAGAGGTCCTCTTCCTTGAACGGAGCGGGGGCAAACTTCGGATAAGCACAGACGGTGCCGACCTGGACGAACTTCCTTAGCCCGTGCCGCCGGGCGCCTTCGATGAGGTGCAGCCCCATGGCCATGTTGGCGAAGAAGAAGAGCCCCGGGTGCTTGCGGTTGGCACCGATCCCGCCCACGACCGCGGCCAGATGCAGAACCACCGTGGGCTGCTGTTCCCGGTAGAAGCGGTCGACGGCGGCGGCGTCGGTGAGGTCGTAGTCCCGCTGGCGCGGAACGAGGATCTGCTCAGCGGCGACGCCCCGCTCCCGTAGCTGCTGGCACACCACCCGGCCCAGGAACCCAGCCCCGCCGGTCACGGCGATGCGTTCGCGCGTCAAGTCGAGCATGCAGTCTCATCCACGTTCTGGCGTCACTGGTCGACTACCTCGCCGACCACGACGCTGGGGGCTATCTCGGACTACAGCGGCTCCCGCCGCCGGGATCGGCGCGCATGGGCCTTGGGGGCCGGCCGTTTCTTCAGTGTATCCGGCAGCCGGGCGACCTGCGAGGTGGTACCGGGCCGCTCGGATCGCATTCAATTCCCATGGGGCGATTGTTGCGGCAGTTCGCCCCAGTGGGGGATGAACTCGGTCTGGCAGCGGCGGCAGGCGATCCGATTGCCCAGGAGCATGGGCCGGACCATGCTGGTGTGCTGGCAACCCGGGCAGGCCAGATGCAGGCGCAGGTTCTCGTCGTCCAGACTGGCCCAGGCTTCAGGCGGCACGCCTTCGAACGTGACGTCCTCGGGCTGGAGTTCGGTCAGGAGTTCCGTGGTGACCGGCGTAATACCTGTCACGCGCTGGGCCATCTGCATGATGCTCCGTTCGAAGACGTTGCGGGCCAGGCGGCCATTTCCGAAGTGGTCGTCCTTGTGGGCCACCAGATGGGTAAAGCCGAAGAGCAGCTTGAGCCGGGTCCGCAGCGGCAACCGGTAGCGGCCTTGCTCGCAGATGAGCTGGAAGATGCGGGCCAGGTCCATAACGGCATAATCGGGGAAGTCGAGGTGGCGCTGGAAGCGTGACGAGAGCCCGGGATTGCTGCGAAGCAGCCGCCGCATGGGTTCGGGGTAACCGGCCAGGATGACGATAAGCCGATCCCGCTGGTCTTCCATGCGCTTGAGGAGGACCTGCACGGCCTCGGCACCGTAGGGATCGTCCCCGCGCTCGGCGACCAGGCTGTAGGCTTCGTCGATGAAGAGAACGCCATCGAGGGCTTCCTCGATCTTCTTGTGGGCTTTGGGAGCGGTCTGCCCGGCGTACTCGGCCACGAGACCGGAGCGATCCGTCTCGACGAGATGCCCCTTCGTGAGGATGCCCAGGGCATTGAAGATGCGGCCCAGCAGCCGAGCCACGGTCGTCTTGCCCGTGCCGGGATTGCCGTAAAAGACACTGTGCAGACTGACGGCCGTCGTGGGCAGCCCCTGGGTGGTGCGGGCCTGCTGGAACTGCAGAAACTGAGCCAGCCGTTTGACTTCGTCCTTGATGCTGGCCAGCCCGACCAGCGCGTCCAATTCACTGAGCACGCTGTCCAGGGCCTCCCGAGGTGCAGCCGGCGTGGCGACGGCGGGCTCGGCGGTGCCGCTGCGTCCCTGGTCGGCTTGTTGCTGGGCGAACGGCTCGCGCCGGGACTCCGGCGAAATCGCGCCCAGCGGGATCGGCTTCAGCAGATTGAGGAGCTGGGTCTCCAGGGACCGCAGGGTGATGGTCTCCGCGGTCGTGATGTAGCCGTCCACCTTGGCCACGATGTTGGCGACGCGCCAAAGGACCGTGAACAACTCATCCCGGCGGCGGCGGAAGGGTTCATGCCGCTGGAACGGCCCGAGCAGTGTGTGCCAGTCCGGGGTGGGTTCCTGCTTGAGCTGCATCAGGGCGTCGGCCGCCAGCCTCGGCTTCAGATGACGATTCCAGATATGGGCAAACAGCTCACCCGCCAGGTGCAGCACGCCCGGGGCTGGCTCGGTGTCCGCATGGGCGACTTCCATGAACAGCTTGAGCAGAACGCCCCGGTGCAGGTCGATCATCTTGCCGATGAAATGGCGGCCGCCCAGGCTGGAGTCGGCCTGGGCCAGCTCCGTGGCCGCTGACCGGTAGATCTGTTCGCAGTCCTTCAGGTCCTCGACGAACTCGGCGACGACCTCGGGATCGGGGGCTGCGGAGCGCATGGAGACCTCGGGCTAGGAGAGCTTCGATGGGGCTGGCCAGCCGTGGCCGTGGGGCTCGGTCCATTCACCAAGCCCCGCCTACCGGCGTGACGGGCCGGCCGGACCGCCCGCGCCCACGGCCCGGCCTTTGCCGTTTACTTCCCCGTCCTCTCCGCTCATGATAGCACAGGCGGCGTGCGCCCAAACCCCCGACCCGGCCAGCACTCCCACTTTCGGGCCCGGGCCGAGTCCGCCGCCCTTCGAGGTGCGACATGTTGCGCATGGGTTGTTTCCTTGGACTGTTGCTGCTGGGAGGTTGGCTCGTGGCCCAGGAACCACCGCCGCCGGCACCCGATGCCGGGGCATTTCCCGAACCGGTGACCGTGCCCGGCTTCATGCCCCAGTCCGTGCTCGCCGACCGGGCCATGGTCGCGGCCGCCCATCCGCTCGCCGCCCGGGCCGGGGTCGAGATCATGGCCGCGGGCGGCAACGCCATCGATGCCATGGTGGCCGTGCAGATGGTGCTCAACGTCGTCGAGCCGCAATCGTCGGGGATCGGTGGCGGTTGCTTCATCCTGTGGCATGACGTGGCTGCTGAGGCGACCCACTTCGTCGACGGCCGCGAGGAGTGTCCCCGGGCGGCGCGGCGTGAGCAGTTCTTGGGAGCAGATGGCCAGTTGCTGCCGGAGTCGGAGTTGCTCACGGGTGGGGCGGCGGTCGGCGTGCCGGGGACCGTGGCCGCCATGCACCGGGCTCATCGGCTCGGGGGCAAGCTGCCGTGGGCCGACCTGTTCGCGCCGGCGATCCGTCTGGCCGCGGAGGGCATCGGCGTGACGCCCCGCCTCCGCTGGGCGATCCAGGCCAACCAGCAGCGGTTCCTGAGGTTTCCGGCCAGCCGCGCGGTCTTCCTCATGCCCGACGGCGGCGTGCCGGAGATTGGCCACGTGCTGCGGCAGCCCGATCTGGCCCGGACGCTGCGGCTCATCGCGGATCAGGGGCCGGAGGTTTTCTACAAGGGTGAACTGGCCCGGCTCATCGTGGCGGCGGTCCAGGGGGCCCCGGTGCGGCCGGGCAGCCTGACCCTGGCCGACCTGGCTGAGTACCGTCCCGTCCGCCGGCAGCCCTTTAGCTTCGACTATCGCGGCCATCGGATCGTGGGGCCCGGATCGCCTTCCGCCGGTGCGCATACGCTGGCACTCATGCTGGCCGTGCTCGAAGAGATTCCCCCCGCCGAGCGGCAGCCGGGCACCCTCGAACAGGCGGACGCCCTGGCCCGGGCGGAAAGCGTGGCCTTCGCCTGCCGTGGCCACCTGGGCGATTGGGACTTCACGGCCGACGAGCCGTCCCGATGGCTGAAGGAGTTGCTGGCCGACCCGACGCCGCTGCGTGCCGGTGCCAGGCAGATGCGGCCCGGTTCGATCTTCAAGTGGAGCCCGCCACGGCAACCGACGCCGGACGGTGCGCCAGCGGTACCGCTGGAAGGGGATCACACGACCCATTTCTCCATCGTCGACGTGCAGGGCAACATCGTCTCCTGCACCACGACGATCGAGCATGGCATGGGGTGCGGCCTGGTCGTGCCGGGGGCTGGGTTCCTGCTCAACAATGAATTGACCGACTTCGACCTGCACCGGACCAACGGCCCGAACGCTTTGGAATCCCGTCGGGCCCCACGGCGGACCGCCCTGGACGATGCGACAGCCGAGGGAGGCAAGCGGCCCCGCAGCAGCATGACCCCGCTCATCGTCTTCCGCGATGGCCCGCCGCTGCTCACGCTCGGTTCACCGGGCGGGGCCAAGATCATCGGCGTGGTGGCCCAGAGCCTGATCGGCCTGGTCGACCACGACCTAGACGTGCAACAGGCGATCAACTTGCCGCGCGTCTCGTGCCGCAACCGGGGACGGGTCGAACTGGAAGGTCACTTTGCCGACCGGGCCCGGCTGCAGCAGCGTCTCGAAGCGCTGGGCTGGCCCGTGGTGCCGCTCCGACCCGGGTACGAGGCCTGGGGCGGCACGCACGGCATCCGTCGGCGGCCGGACGGCAAGCTCGAAGGCGGTGCCGATCCCCGACGTGAAGGGGCTGCCCGCGGGATGTGAGTGGCAGTCCGTTCTGGTCATCACACCGAACGCGCTTGGCCGCCGTCGATGCGGAGACTCTGGCCGGTGATGAAGCCCGCGTCGGGGGAGAGCAGGAACGCCGCCGTGCCGGCGATCTCGTTGAGCCGTCCCGACCGGCCAAGGGGGATGCGCTGCCGGACCTCGTCGCTGATCGGGTAGCTCTCGATGAAGCCCGCAAGGAGGGCGTTGATGCGGACCCCGGCCGACGCGAACCGGTCGGCATGCAGCTTGACGAAGGCGGAAAGGCCTGCCCGCATCACCGACGAGACGGGGAAGTAGAGGGAAGGCTCGGCGGCCGCGACCGAGGAGACGACCACGATGCTGCCGCCGCCCGACTGGATCATGAGTGGGGTCACGAGCCGGCAGAGGCGGATGACGCTCATGAGGATGAGGTTGAAGCCGGCCAGCCAGGCTTCATCGTCGAGGCTGGCCACGTCGCCCCGGGGCGGATGGCCACAGCTCACAACCAGCCCGTCGATGCGGCCGTGCTCGTCCCAGTGGCGCTGCACGACCCGCTGGAGGTCGGTCGCCAGGCTCAAGTCGGCCTGCACGCCGACGACCTGGAGTTCCCGGGCCAGGTCGAGCACTTCCGCGCCTCGGGCCATGAGGGTAAGCCCAAAGCCGCGGGCCGCCAGCTCCCGGGCACAGGCGGCCCCGATGCCCTTGCTCGCCGCCGTCACCAGAGCCGATCGCCGAGCCGTCATCGCTTGCCTCCGGGTACGAGCAGCGTGGGGTCGCCGTAGAGCATGAACTTCATCCCTTGGAAGAAGATGCTGGCGGGATACCAACTCGCCGTCGGCTTCAGCTCGGCCAGCCGTTCCCGCTCCCAGTAATGCTGCACGGCTTCGATCCAGGCATCGCCCAGGCGTGGCTGCCGGGCCAGGCCGCCGACGAAGCCCTCGACCAGGGTCAAGCCGCATGGCTGGCTGCCGGTGTTGCAGCCGAAGTAGGCGACAGCCCCGCCCGGGCTGCCGCAGACGAGCCAGGGGCCCAGCCCCGCGTGATGCCGCTGCGTCTGGTAGACATGCGGAGGGGGCGGCGGCGTGGTGAAGACCTGACCCGCGTTCGTGCCCTTCTGCGTCTCCCCGGTACGGTCCCGGTAGGATTCGTACGGTCCCAGCGGAGCGAAGTAGGCAGTTGAACAGCCGGCAGAGAGCATGAGCGGCAGCCGATCTTCGTTGCGTACTTTGTTCCGCAGCCCGGCCAGCGTCGCGGCCTTGTCCCAGCGATCGGTCTCGCCGTGCCCAGCATGGACGACCAGCCCGAGCCCTTCGTTCAGCAGACGGTAAAGCTCGGCCTCGTTCGGCGGGGGTGTCTGGCCGCCGTAGTAGCGTTTCTCGATGGACCAGGCCGCCCCGAGCCGTTCGGAAGCCCGGTCGAGCAAGCCACGGCTATCGACCCAGCCGTCAACGGCGAAGAAGGCGGCGCGATCGCGGCCGGGCTTGGCGTCCAGCCCCTGCTCATAGGCCACGGTCTTGGCGGCGATCCGGCGCGCCTCGGCTGGCGTGGCGGCGGGCCAGCGCCCCACGGCCAACTCGGGGACGTAGGAGATGTTGTCGAAGTTGATCGGATCGGACTTGTTCTTCTCGCCCCGGACCTCGCCGAAGTAGCCGGCATGATGCCCATCCTTCTGGGCGTTCCAGTCGTCGAAGGAGCCGTCCGCCCGAGCGACGTCGCCGTAGTAGAGGTCGGAAGGATAGAAGGCATAGTCGAATGCCTCAGGCGTGACCCGATCCAGGACCATGTAGCGGACGGGCAGCACGCTGGCATCGCCGACGAGGAGGGCATAACGCAGTCCCTGCCGCCACTGGTCGTAGAGCCAGCGTTTGAGGGTCTCGGCATCGTCGCAGCCGGTCGGCGTTGTCAGGATCTCCTCGAGGGCAACGGCCCGCGTCGGGAACTGCTTGGCCTTGTGAGCCAGGTAGTCGTCGAGTTCTGCCAGGAACTCCTTGGGCCCAATGACGGCCAGGAGGGGGGCCTGGGGTTCATCGGCGATTCGGGGTTCGAAGTTGGCCCCGGCTCCCGGCATGGACCAACCGAGCAGGAGTGCCGCACCGAGAGACAACCAGCGCATGGGGAGGCTCCAGGCAGAGAAACGGTCTCAGGCCAATCTAGCAAACCCGGGCCGATCCCGGGGTAGAGCTTGAGCAAAACAGGCATGATCGTCCCCGAAACGGCGGCGCGGCGGCATGCGGATCAGCGCCACCGTCAAGGTGCCGCCCTGCTGCGCAACATTTGCTCTGCGGGCCGTTTGCGGGTAGGATTGAGATACCTATCCAAGGCGGCCAGTTCTCGTCGCGCCGCTCCAAGAGGATGCAATCATGGGGACGATCGGGCTGGCTGCCGCGCTTTGGCTCTCGATTTCCCTTTACTCTGGCGATGAGCCGAACCCGCCGGAAAAGCCGGCCGAGGAGGAGTCGCCCCGGTACGTCGTTCGCAGCGGCCGGCCGGGGGAACTGATCCCCGAGGAGGAAGCGCGCTACAAGGACATCGTGGACCGCTTCATCCTGCATGATGTGGGCATGCGTCGCGATCTCCAGGCCGTGCGTGAGTTCCAGCAACTTGGGCATGACGCCATTCCCGTGCTGGTCCAGGGCTTCAACAAGGCCATCACGATGAGCCATTCGTGTCCGGCAGGGATGATCTACCAGAAAATGAGTGCCCTCATTCGTTCGAGCCATGATCGGCAGGTCCTGGCTTACATCCGGGCCGAGGTGGGTGCGGGGGCGCGGCAGACGCCGTATGCTGGACTCGTCAATAATCTAAAGGTGATGACATCGGTGCGGAGCGCGGAGCTCGCCCGTTTGGAGAAAAAGAGTCGGCCCGGGCCCTCGACGCATCCTGGCGGTCGATCTCCGGGCAC